>SKRC01000297.1 GCA_007118695.1 Balneolaceae bacterium
AAACTCTCCATTGTATAAATTATACTATACACTTCGAATCTGTCCCTCAAAAGAAAATCACTCTTCCAACTTTTAAGGCTCACTCAACGATCTGCTTATTACTTCCAATATGATAAAGAACAACTCTGCTTCAATTCCTGTGCAGATTCCAAATATAAGGGTAAGTAAATTCAAATACCAACCCAAAAACGTATTTTGTTTAAAAAAAGTTGTTACCAATCCAATAAAGTCAGCCATCCATTTTGGCCCGAACACATCCAAAGCACTGGCCCGCATGACTCCACTGACAATTATGGAGAGACCCGAAAATCCATGCTCAGTGAATACATTTGTGCATCACATGCCAGATGCTCATCAAATGTAACTATGTAATCGCATAAAAAAACCGGTATAGAGTTATACCGGCTTTTAAAACGTTACCCGAATAAACTTATTATTTATTGTCATCTTCCCCGGAGGAAGCTTCATCGATTTTTTTCTGAAGTGCTCTCTGGGCAGTCACCCGGTCATCATCCCCGATGAAAGCCTTAGCTTCTTCAACACTCATCGATTCGATCTTCTCTTTGACTTCGGCAACCGTGAAATCAGTGGAGGTTTCACCCTTTGCTTCTGCTTTAGCTTCAGCCTTTGTTTCAGTTTTTGTCTCAGGCTTGTCTTCAGCCTCAGCCTCAGTTTTGGCCTCTTCAGTTTTGGCCTTGGCTTCTTTATCAGCCTGTACTTCTTCGCCGGCTTTTGCTTCTTCAGTTTCGGGTTTTACTTCTGCATCGGCCTTTGGCTCGGTTTCCGGCTCATCAGCAACCGGCTGATCCGCCGCTGCCTTTTTCGGCTCCTCTGCTTCCGGCTGGACCTCTTCCTGCCTGGCTTCCGGGTCGGCCGTGGCCGGCGTATCTTTCTTCGACTTGCCGGCTCTGCGAGTTCGTTTCTTCTTACCTTCAAGCACTTCCGGAGGATTATCATTGTAATCAACCAGTTCGATCATGGCCAATTCAGCACCGTCACCCTGACGAAATCCGAGTTTTAAAACCCTGGTGTATCCACCCGGGCGGTCTTTAACCAAAGGCCCGATATCCTCAAAAAGATCCGTAACCGCATACTTGTCTCGAAGCTTTGAAAAAACCTGTCTGCGGTTATGGGTTGTGTCCACTTTCGCTTTTGTGATCAGAGGTTCGATAAATCGCCGGAGCTCTTTCGCTTTCGCAACCGTAGTTGTTATGCGATGCTCCTCGATCAGCGCTACAGCAAGTGCCGATAACGTTGCCTTGCGATGGGAGGATGTTCTGCCTAATTTTCTACCTTTAACTAAATGGCGCATTGTTCAAATTTCCTTTTATTAATCCAGGTATTTCGACACATCCATGCCAAACTGGAGATTTTTTTCTTCGATGACATCAACAAGCTCTGAAAGTGATTTCTTTCCGAAATTTCTGAACTTCAACAGATCAGATTCATCCCGCGAGACGAGCTCTGCAATGGTATTGATATTTGCCGATTTGAGGCAATTATAGGCCCTTACACTCAGGTTCAGATCTTCTATGCTGGTTTTCAACAGGTTGGCAACCCGCTGCTTTTCAGCATCCACTTCCTCTTCCTCCTGCGTAAATGGCTCTTCAATTTTTTCCGTGATAAATTTCTCAATATGCTCTTTGAGTATTTTCCCGGCAATCGTCAACGCCTCTTTCGCATTGAGTGAGCCGTCAGTCTCTACATTCATGGTCAGTTTCTCATAGTCGGTACGCTGACCTACCCGGACATTATCGACCTCAAACTTCACCTTTTTCACAGGCGTGAAGATGGCATCGATCGGCATCAGATTTACATCATCTTCGTAGTCGCCGGTCAGTTCCTCGGATGGCACATAGCCACGGCCTCTGCCAATATGGAGTTCCATTTCCAGTTCTGCATCATCAGCGAGTGTGGCGATAAGCAGGTCGGGATTCAGGACATCATACTCTGCTGTTGCGTCATTGATGTCGCCGGCTGTAAGTATCCCTGCTTTTTTCATGGAAACATGGATAACCCCACTGCTTTGCTCCACTTGCTTGAAGCGTACCTGCTTCAGATTCAAAATGATTTCATATACATCTTCTTTAACACCCTGAATACTGGAATACTCGTGGTCGACACCGCTTATTTTCACAGCGGTGACGGCAATTCCGGGCAGTGATGAGAGTAAAACACGTCGGAATGAATTTCCAATGGTAACACCGAACCCTCGTTCGAGTGGTTGGAGTACAAACGAACCGACACTCTCATTAGACTCAGCCACTTCAAGGCTCTCAGGCATTTGCAAACTGTAACTGCTCATAGGTTTCTTGGATTAGAATCAGAAATTGTTATTTAGAATAAAGTTCAATGATCAACTGAACATTGATGTTTTCCGGAATATTTTCCATCTCCGGGTAATTCAAAAACTTGCCTGTTTTCGATTTCTTGTCGATTTCAAGCCAGCTGTATTTATTTTTTGGACTCGTTTCCAATGATTCTTTGATAACATCAAGGTTGGAAGACTTGGGGCGGATGGTCACAACATCCCCCGGCTTCAACTGATAGGAAGGAATATTTACAATCTGTCCGTTTACAACAATATGCCTGTGCGATACCAACTGTCGTGCCTGGCGGCGCGTCCGGGCAAAACCAAAACGAAACACGGAATTATCCAGACGTGCTTCCAGCAGCTGGAGCAGAATCTCACCGGTTACCCCTTCCTTGGAATTGGCCTTTTCATATAGATTACGAAATTGTCGTTCCAACAGGCCATATGTATATTTTGCCTTCTGCTTTTCATCGAGCTGGATGGCGTATTCCGATTTCCTGGTAAACCGAGAACGTCCGTGTTCACCGGGTCCGTATGGTTTGCGTTCCAGCGCTTTACTGGGGCCAAATATCGGCTCCTTAAATCTTCTGGCTTTTTTCTGCTTGGGTCCTGTATATCTTGCCATTTATCCGTTATTCTGTATGTTAAACTCTTCTTCGTTTGGGTGGCCGGCATCCATTATGAGGAATCGGCGTGCGATCCTTAATAACGGTGACCTCCAGCCCGCTGGTTGCAAGTGCACGTACAGCTGCTTCCCTCCCGCTGCCAGGCCCTTTAACATATACACTCACTTTTCGAAGCCCCATTTCATAGGCTGCCGTTGCGGCCGTTTCAGCACTTAACTGAGCGGCATAAGGCGTATTTTTCCGGGATCCTTTAAACCCCTCTTTACCGGCAGACGACCAGGAAAGAACATTTCCGTCAGAATCAGTTATAGTGACCAAAACATTGTTAAATGTGGCCTTGATAAAAGCCATCCCGTTGGAATCGGAAATCTGTTGCCTTTTCTTTTTCCTTCGGGCTGATTTGTCGGTTGTTTTACTTTTTCTCTGTTTTTTTGCCATATCACTTTTCCAATTAATTTATTTAGCTACCCGTTTCTTTCCTGCAACGGTACGCCGCTTGCCTTTTCTGGTTCGGGCATTGGTCTGTGTACGCTGCCCGCGAACCGGCAAACCTTTCCGGTGCCGTACCCCACGGTATGTACCGGTTTCGATCAAACGACGGATATTACCATTCACTTCGGTTCTGAGCGCACCCTCAACCTTGTATTCGGTATCAATAATCTTTCGAAGGCCACTCACTTGCTCTTCCGTCCAGTCTTCGACTTTTGCACTGTAGTCGATTCCGGCTTCATCCAGAATTTTTCGAGCGGTGGTTCTGCCGATTCCAAAAATATATGTGAGGCTGATTTCGCCCCTTTTCTGTTTCGGTAAATCTATACCAGCGATTCTTGCCATAAATATACGTCCTGTTTAACCCTGACGCTGTTTGTGTCGGGGGTTCTTTTTATTAATAACATAAATACGTCCTTTGCGTCGGACAATCTTGTCGTCGGAACTTCTTTTCTTTACGGATGATTTTGTCTTCATGTCAATTACCTGCCTTTATGAATTGTTCTACTTATAACGATACGTGATTCTGCCTTTTGTTAAATCATAGGGAGACATCTCAACCTGTACCCGGTCTCCGGGCAGTATTTTAATATAGTACATGCGCATTTTCCCGGATACATGAGCCAGTATTTCATGGCCATTATCCAGTTCTACCCGAAACTGGGCGTTTGGCAATGCCTCAATAATTTCTCCGTCCTGCTTAATTGGCTCTTGTTTAGCCATACCTGGTATCTAAAATTTCATTTTTTGTTATCTCAGTAATATAATCAAAAGTACTGAGAATTTCAGCTTCTCCTTCACGAACTACAATATCATGTTCAAAATGGGCTGCCCGCTTCCCGTCAGCCGTAACGATCGTCCATCCATCGCCAAGTGTATGCACCTTCCAGCTACCAAGGGTAATCATTGGCTCAATGGCCAGGGTCATGCCGCTTCTCAATCTTTCCCCTCTCCCCTTTTTGCCGAAATTGGGGACCGAAGGATCCTCATGCAACTGCTTGCCCAGGCCATGCCCGACAAGTTCCCGGACAACGCCAAACCCTTCATCTTCACAATGGGATTGTATGGCATTGGATATATCGCCTACCTTGTTGCCATGCACCGCCTCGTCAATTCCCTTGTACAACGACTCCAGGGTAACCCTCAACAGACGCATGGTTTCTTCATCACCCTCACCCACAATGAATGTGTAAGCGTGATCGCCTACATACCCGTCTTTTACAACCCCACAGTCGATAGAAACGATATCTCCTTCTTTCAACTTGCGCTCGCCGGGAATGCCGTGTACCACTTCTTCATTCAGCGAGATACACAGTGTTGCCGGAAACGGATTATTGGGAGGCCCATACCCCTTAAAAACGGCACGGGCATTATGTTTTTTAATAAATTCTTCAGCAACCAGATCAATTTTGCCGGTTTTAACACCTGGTTCAATATATTTGGCCACTTCGGCAAGAGTGAGCGAGACCAGCTGAGCCGCCCTGCGCATTTTATCAATTTCAGATTCACTCTTCAAATAAATCATCAAGCCCTTCTACGCCCCTTGATCTTACCGCTCTTCATAAACCCATCATAATGACGCATCATCAGATGGCTTTCAATCTGCTGCATGGTATCCATACCCACACCTACGATAATAAGCAGACTTGTCCCCCCATAGAACATCGCGAAGCCGGGTGTTACACCCATCCTGGCGACAATCGCCGGTAAAATCGCAATGAACGACAGGAATATCGATCCGGGAAGCGTGATTTTGGTCAATATATTGTCAATAAACTCAACGGTTTGCTTGCCGGGACGCACTCCCGGTATAAACCCACCCTGCCTTTTCATTGTATCGGCCATCTCTTTCGGATTCACCGCAATCGCCGTATAGAAAAATGTAAAGAACATACAGACGAAGAAGAAGACAATCGAATAGGCCACCCCGGTAAAATCATTCGACCAGGCCGTCATAGCCTGAACGGTCTGGTTTTCCGGGAAAAAGGTCCCGAAAGTGCTCGGAATAAACATAATAGACTGTGCAAAAATAATCGGCATCACACCGGCTGCATTAATACGCAGCGGCAGGTACTGGGTTGTTCCTCCATACACTTTTCGCCCGACCACTCTTTTGGCGTATTGAACAGGGATTTTTCGGGTTCCCTGTGTCAGCAGTACACAAGTTGCAATCACAAGCACCAGGGCACCGAGCTCAATCAGCAGAATTATGGCATTGGGTGTTGTGTTGATTTCATTCAGCAGGTTTGTGGGCAATGCCGCAATAATACCGATCATAATCAGAATCGATATACCGTTCCCGATCCCCCGGTCAGTAATGCGTTCCCCAAGCCACATCACAAAGGTGGTCCCGGCCGTCAATACAATGATGGAGGTGAGAATAAAGGCGGTATTGCTCACAACGATCGCCTGAGGCGTTGTTGACATCAGGTTGATCGCAAAACCGATGGACTGCACGGCAGTAATACCAACCGTCCCATACCGGGTAAGCCGGTTTATCTTCCTGCGGCCTTCCTCACCCTCCCGCTGGAGTTTCTGGAAATAGGGTACAGCAGCACCCATCAACTGAATAATAATGGCTGCCGTGATATAAGGCATGATACCGAGGGCAAAAACGCCGGCCCTGGAAAATGCACCACCGACAAACATATCGAGCAGACCCAGGATATTGGAAGCATCTCCGGTGCCTGCAGCCAGCTGGGTGGCATCCACCCCCGGCATGGTGACAAATGTACCGATTCTGTAAACCATCAAAACCCCGACAACGTACATGATACGTTCCCTGAGATCCTGAATCTTAAATATATTTCGGAAATTTTCTATTAAACTCATTAGGGCTTATCCGGAGTAGTAAATCTTATTTGATTTCTGTAATTGAGCCGCCTGCTGCTTCCACTTTCTCTTTGGCAGAAGTGCTGTATGCATGGACTTCTATTTCGACTTTTTTATCGAGTTCACCATTTCCGAGCAGCTTGACCAATCCTCGTTTCTTCACCAGACCCTGATCAACCAGATCCTGGAATGTGACCTTCTCTGAGAGCTTGCCGGCTTCGATGAATTCTGCCAGTTTCCCCACATTAAGGGCCTGGTACTCGGTACGAAATCGATTGTTAAACCCGAACTTCGGAATCCGTCGCTGCAGTGGCATCTGGCCGCCTTCAAACCAGGGCTTAACCTTGCTTCCGCTTCGGGAATTCTGGCCATTATGTCCACGCCCCGATTGCTCGCCTCGCCCGGAGCCTTGTCCGCGTCCTACACGTTTTCTGTTCTTTTTATTCGAAGCCGGAGCTTTTAATTCATGAAGATTCATAACTCACCGTTTCTTTAATAATTCTTTTATCCTTCAAATACTTTTTTAACGCTGACGCCTCTGCGTTGGGCCACTTCGAGCGGATCTGTAAGCTGCTTAAGCGCTTCAAAGGCAGCTTTTACCATATTGTGAGGGTTCGATGATCCAACTGATTTCGAAAGTATGTTTTCAATGCCACAAACATCGAGCAGCGATTTGACAGCTCCACCGGCAATTACTCCGGTACCTTTCGATGCCGGCCGCAATACCACCTGCCCGGCACCTGCCTTGCCCAATACATCGTGATGGATGCTCCCCGATTTGGTAATCGGAATTTTGATCAGGTTCTTTTTCGCATTTTCAAACCCTTTCTGAATTGCATCGGAAACCTCATTGGCTTTTCCAAGCCCGTGGCCTACCACGCCCTCACGGTTGCCGACAACAACAATTGCATTAAAACCAAACCGGCGTCCACCTTTTACGACCTTGGAGACACGGTTGATATGAACCAGTTTCTCTTCAAGGTTCAGGTTCGATGCTGGGATATTATGTTTTCTTCTGACTTTAGGCATAATCTTTATTCATTTTAGAGATCTAATCCACCTTCTCGGGCAGCTTCTGCCGCTGCTTTTACAACGCCATGATATTTATAACCGCTGCGATCGTAAACCGCTTTGTCGATACCTTTTTCCAAAGCCGCTTTGGCAAGTTCCCCGCCAAGCACCTTGGCCTGCTCCAATCCACTTTTGCCTTTCAGCTTGCCTTCCAGGGCAGTGGCATTGGAAGCCGTACCCAGCAAGGTCACTCCATCGAGGTCATTGATCAGTTGTAGGTATACATGTTTATTGCTTTTGTAAATCGCCAGCCGCGGACGTTCTGCTGTCCCCCGGATTGTTGACCGGATCCGGCGGCGAATTTTGTTGCGTCGTTCTTTTTTAAATTTATTTCTGTCCATCGCTATTTATCTGTTATTTGGCGGCAGATTTTCCTGCTTTTCTTCTGATGCGTTCATCCAGGTACCGGATTCCCTTGCCTTTGTAAGGTTCCGGCTTTCGGAATGAACGTATTTTAGCGGCAACCTGGCCAACCATTTCCTTGTTGATTCCGCTCACTTTTATGATCGGATTTTTTCGCGATTTGGTATCCACTTCCAGTGTAATATCGTCTGGCGGAACAAAATAAATCGGGTGCGAAAACCCGAGGTTCAATTCCAGTATATTACCGCTGAGCATAGCCCGGTACCCGACCCCAATGATTTCCAGCTGCTTGACATACCCTTCACTAACACCGGTAATCATATTATTGATCAAAGAGCGATAGAGTCCGTGAAGAGACTTGTTATCTTTGGTTTCCGAACTTCGTTTGACAATGATTTCATTGTCGTTTTTTTCAATGTTTATGTCAGGATGAAGCTTCAGTGTATCGGAGCCTTTTTCACCTTTAATGGTAACTACGTTATCGGCATCCAGGCTGAACTCAACTTTATCAGTTAACGGTACCGGTTGATTTCCTATTCTAGACATATTGCTTGATAATCTTGAATTAGTAAATGCTGCAGAGTACTTCTCCGCCTACACTTAATTTTGTCGCCTCTTTATCCGTCATAACTCCTTTCGATGTCGAAAGAATGACAATACCGAGACCATTCAAAGCACGGGGTATTTCTGTGGAGTCACAGTATTTACGCAGTCCCGGTTTCGAAATGCGTTTGATATTACGAATAACGGGTAATCCGTACGCATCGTACTTTAAAAACAGGCGCAAAACACCTTGTTTATTA
>SKRC01000006.1 GCA_007118695.1 Balneolaceae bacterium
ACATTATGTCATTTGATCGCAGAAATTTTTTAAAGTTGACCGGCTTAACCGGTATAGGAATGATGTTTGGTGCAAAGAAAGCCGATAACAGAACACCGTTCCATAAAAACCGTACTCAGAAATTTAATATGCACGGTTATGCAGCACCTGCTTTGGAAACAGTACGCATGGGCTTCATAGGGGTCGGAGACCGTGGCTGGGGAAATGTCAATCGATTTGCCAGTATAGAAGGGGTGGAAGTGAAGGCAATCTGTGATACCGTCCCGCATAGAGTAAGTTCTTCCATTGAATATCTTAAAAATGAGCTGCCGCACCACAATCCGGATGCCTATACCGACGGCCCCGATGATTGGAAGAGAGTATGCGAGCGTGACGATATCGATTTGATATGTATTTCCACTCCCTGGAATTTACATGCCGCACAGACAGTGTTCTCCATGGAACATGATAAACATGTGTATGTGGATCTGCCTGTTGGGGTTACAGCTGAAGAATGTTGGCAGGTAGTCGAAACATCAGAAAAAACACGTAAACATGTCCATATGGACTGTGTGAGCTGCCACGCAGGTACGCCGGCAATATTGTTAAATATGGTCAGGCAGGGATATTTTGGAGATATTATACACGGAGAAGGACACTATGCTCACGATAGAGTCTCAAATACCGAGTTCAGATGGGTAAGAGACCCCGATAATGCCAATTGGTTTGGATACCGGCCATGGCGTTTACAGGAAAATATCAACAGAAACGGTAATCTCTATCCGGCCCATGGACTGGGCCCTGTATCACAGATGATGGATCTCAACTATGGGGACCAGATGGATTATATGGTCTCTATTTCAAGCAATGACTTTACGATGGAAGACAAAATGAAAGAGCTTGCTGAAATGGATGATTTCTATGAACCATATGTCGGTCTAAAATTCAGGGGAAATATGAATACATCGATTATACGTACCCACAAGGGACGCACTATCATGATTCAACATGATATCAGTTCACCCGGCATAGGTCAAAGGTTCGATGTCATTCGTGGCAACAATGGCATGTACAAGGCAAATCCGGACAGAATTTCAACAATCGATGATGGTTTGATTCAGAATGAGGAATTGGATTCCCTATTGGAAAAGTATACGCCGAGGTTGACCAAAGTATTTAATGAAAAACGAAGCCAGGCAGCCACCCGGCCTGATGTTGGTGGATATTCCAGGGTCACACCGGAAGACTGGCGTCTGATTGACTGCCTTCGCAACGGACTTCCGACGGAAATGAATGTTTATGACGCAGCTCTTTGGAGTATCATCAGTCCATTGAGTGAATGGTCTGTGGTGCGTGAAGGTGATTCTGTAAAAATACCCGATTTTACCGATGGTGCATGGCGTACGAATAAACGAGGTATGGATGTATCACTACAGCAAGGAGGCACTACAAATCTGTTGTAATTATACATTCTCCCAGTTCATGATTCTCCTGGCATTACCACGGTAGAGGGGCTCCAACACCGATTCCGGCAAGTCGAGTCCATAATAGGGCCACCAAACACGGCCAACCATGTACTCATCATCGGTCTCAAGAAGCCGCCACCACGCCTGGTACATACTCTTTTGCATTCCCATGTCCGTACCAAATAATACGCGGTCGGGATATTTTGTCAAAAATCTCTTTGCCGCCCGGGGTGTCCGGCCGACTTCGTAATCTCTTGCCGAGATATCCAGATACAAATTGGGATATGTATCAAGTGCCTCGCCCAGCTTTGCCAAATCGTGGCCCTGATTACTCAGATGGCAGGCAATAAAAATGGTATCGGGATGCTTTTCAAGCGTTCGGTCGCGGCGCACCAAAATTTCCCCATGCGATAAAATATCATCCCCGTGAAGATTGAAATGCTGATAATCCGGCGTCCGCTCCTGGAACACATCCAGTGGCTCCCATGCTGATGGATGATCCGCCATGTGAATATTCACCGGCAGGTTCAGTTCCCTGCACTTATCCCAGAAAGCATCCAACCGCTCATCATCATGATGCAATCTCTCATTCCTGGCCAGATCCGGATCACTGGTTAATCCCAATCCCTTGTCTGTCAATTCACCAACACCACGAGCTCCTTTTTCGTAACAGCGTTCCAACTCCGCCACTGCCCGCTGCGGATAATCCGGGTTGGCGATATCGTCCGTTGTCAATCCACAGTATAACTGAAATCGGCCGGGATACGGCTCCAAATAGAATTCCACCAGCCTGTCGAAATCATTACCGGTGGCTCCCGTAAGCACCACGGATGTCTCAACGCCGACTTCATCCATTGACTGAACCCATTCGTCCAATTTTTCCCTGGCGTCACCGTCCCCGCGCGCAGGATAATTGTGAATATGAACATCAATCACCGGGTATTTTGCCTTCGGGACAAAGGTTTCCGGGACAACTACCGACGATTTGGGTGCATAATCCTTGAGCAAGATTTCGTCCATAGGCCCGGGCCTGGGATCAACTCCTGGCCCACCCCATTCCCCATACTGAACCTTCTGCCACTCGGGATCGGTTTGCCAGTTTATATCAGATGAAGTTTCATTTGATGACCCTGAAGAACAACCCGGCAATAAACCGATACTGGCAAAACCAACTCCGGCAAGGCCGCTAATTTTCAAAAAATCTCTTCTATTTTTTTTCATCTATCTATCATTTTAATTAAAAATCCCATTTTAAATAATTCATTGCAGCTGTCCAAAACCTTTCTATAATTAGTATGAATGCCGGCTCTGAAACCACAATCTCCAATGTACCGGTTACTTTCGGCTGGAAATAATAATATTATCACACCTGCACATCAAACACCATTGCAATAAAATTAATCGCTAAAGCAGGTATCCTCTTTTATTAAGTTGTGGCGAACGGAATACTATTAATTACCGAAAAGCCGCAGCCTGCTCCATCAGCCGGTCGATACCAATATTGCCGGGCGACCCGAGGTGGGTATAGGTATTGAAAAGCTCGTCGATATGGACCTCCCCGGCGCCCGATGCCCGGGTCTTGACCTGTTTGTAGGCCTCCCGAAAGCTGACATTTTGTTCCTTTACCAGCTTATACGCCCGCTCGGCAGCCAGCAGATCAGACGAACAGGCCTCACGAAGTGCCTGCTCATTAAACCGGAGCCCTCCGACCAGCAGCCTGGTTGTCTCCAGCAGCTCCCCGGTCGTTTCAAATGCACGGATCACAGGCTCCTTGGTCAGTTGCAGGTCGCGGTGGTAGCCGCCGCCCAGGTTGGCCGTCACCCCTCGCAAAGTGGCTTCAAACCCCAACATCAGGGCGTGCTTGCCCCTGATCAGTTCTGCCACGTCCGGGTTCTTTTTATTCGGCATGATGCTGGAACCGGTGCAGAGCTGTTCATCAATTCCGATAAAGCCGTAGGCTTCGCTGCTGAACTGAATCACATCAGACGCAAACCGGCTGAGCACCGATGTAATTCCCGAGAGGTATTGAACCAGCTGAAGCTCAACCCAGCCCCGGCTCAGCTGAGCTGATGTTGCTGAAACGAGCGGCTGATCAAATCCGAGCAGTTCCGATTCCCGGTCGCGGTCCAGCCCGATTGAGGTGCCGAACCCTGCTGCGGTTCCAAGCGGCGAACGGTTCACCAGGCTCCTGACTCCTGCCGACGATTCCATCTGCATGACCAGCAGCTCGGCAAAGCCGGCAAGCCACTGGCCGGCTGTCGAGAGCATTGCTTTCCGGGTATGCGTGTACCCCGGCATCGGCAGGCTTTCATGGGCTTTTGCCAGCTTGAGCATCTCCAGGGTGCAGCCGGACAATTGCGTAAGCAGCCGGCTAAGGTTCTCCTTCTCGTAGAGCCTCATGGCCGTCAGCACCTGGTCATTTCTCGACCGGCCGGTATGGATTTTTTTACCGAGCTCTCCGAGCTGTTCGGTCAGCCACACCTCGATGGCCGTATGGCCGTCTTCATGCTCCGGTTTAATCTCGAACCGGTTCTCCTCCCACAACGCCCGGATCTCCTCAAGTTTCTCCTTCAGGCTTTTGGCCTCTGCGGGTGAAAGGACCCCGGCTTCTTCAAGAGCAGAGACATGCACACCGGAGGCTTTCAGGTCAAACGGCAACAGGTACTGGTCGAGCAGGTGGTCGTTGCCAACCGTAAATGCTTCTACCTTTTTCCCGACCGAATCGGCATGGGATTCATTCTTTAACCGGCTGTCCGTTTCCCAGAGTTTGCTCATTATAATTATGCTCTTTAACCTGTTGTTTGAGTTGGTAGGAGGTTTTTTGCGGCAGGTTCCAGAGTTCGATAAACCCGGAAGATGCATTTTGATTAAAATCGGCCGACTTGTTGAAAGTTGCAAGGTTTTCATCAAACAATGACCAGGGTGAACTCAGGGCAACCACTTCACAGTTCCCCTTGTAGAGCCGGATGGTCGTCTCACCGGACACCTTTGAATTCTGTTCGTCGACATACGCCCGGATGTTATCCATCACCGGTTCATAATATTTTGCACCGTAGCACAAATATGCCCATTTCTGATCCATGATTGTCTTCAGCTCATTTTCTTCTCTTGTCGAGACCAGCTGTTCCAGCTTTTTGTGAGCACTGATGAGGATATGGGCGGCAGGGTTTTCATAGATACCCCTCACCTTAAGGCCCACGATTCTGTCTTCAATCAGATGGAAATAACCCACTCCGTGCTTTCCGCCAATCTCGTTGAGTTTCATCACCAGGTCAGCCGGGCTCATCGGCATACCGTCCAGCGACACCGGTTTACCTTGCTCAAAGCCGATCCGGATCAATTGCTCCTCATCGGGGGCCTGGGTAGTCGTGTTACACCACTTCAGGATTTTTTCAAGCGGGGGGATATTGACCGGGTTTTCGATTTCGCCACCCTCCCCGGTGTTGGCCCACATATTTTCGTCGTAGGAATACGGCGATTCCTTGGTCTGTTCCACAATAATGCCGTGTTTTTCGGCATAGGCCAGCTCCTCTTCCCGGCCCATTCCCCACTCTCTCACCGGGGCGATAATCTTGAGTTCCGGGTTTAGCGTTGTGATATATCCTTCAAACCTTACCTGGTCGTTGCCTTTGCCCGTACAGCCGTGAGCGATAACCTCACACCCGTATTCAGCGGCAACCTGCACGGCAATTTTGGATATCATGACCCTTCCGAGCGGGCATCCGAGGGCGTAGCCACCCTGGTAGTCGGCATTGGCTTTGACAGCCTCAAAACAGAGTTCGGCAAACTCATCCTTGGCATCGATGACAACCGCATCTTTTGCGCCCAGCTTAAAGGCCTTCTCCTTAATCGCATCCAGGTTATCTGAAGTCTGACCGATATTGATCGTTACGGCAATCACATCACAGTCGTACTCTTCCTGGATCCATTTCAGCATCACACTGGTGTCGAGGCCACCGGAATAGAGCAGCAAACAGGTGTTAAATGTTCCTTTTTCAGCTTCATGGGAAGCTACTTTTTTATATTTCGTTGATTGTTCCATTGTCTATTACCTAATCTTGTGTGGTTAAATTCCGTTGTAGTTAAATTGTTTTGATACTTCCGGTACTGACTCGGTGATCAATCCGGCAAAAACACCTTTTGATACGATCATCCGGTTTTTCGACTGTTCATAAACCAGGGAGTTCGGATGATCAATGACCTCATCGGTTACTTCAATACCCCGGTGGGCAGGCAGACAGTGCATGAAGGTTGCATCGGGCTTGGCACTCTGCATCAGTTTTTGATTGACCTGGTAGTTTTCAAATTTCCGGAGTTTCTCTTCCAGGATATCTTCCTCTCCCATCGATACAAATGCGTCCGTATAGATCACGTCGCTTCCCTTTACGATATCATGGGGGTCGGAGCCATGGCTGAAGGAGCCGCCGTATTCCACGGCCAACAGGTTGAAATACTGAAGCTGGTCCTCACTCCAATAGTAGTCTTTCGGTCCTGAATACCGCATGTCGTGACCGAATTTCAGGCCGATTTCAATCAGGGAAAAAGCGACGTTGTTGGCATCGCCTACAAAGGAAACGGACACCGTTTCATCTTTGCCGTAAGCCTTCTGGATGGTGTATAAATCGGCCAGTGCCTGCATGGGGTGGTGAAGGTTGCACAGGGCGTTGACCACGGGAATGCCGGCATTGGCGGCCATTACTTTCAGGTCATCGTGGCTGAACACCCGCGAAAAGATGGCATCACACCACTGGGAGATGTTCTTCATCGTATCGGCCAGGGATTCCCGGCAGCCGAACGGGTCTTCTTCATATTCGAACACCACTTTGGGGTCAATATGAATCACATTGCCTCCCAAATGGTTAATCGCTGCCTCGGTACCGACTTTGGTTCGCAGGGAGGGTTTTTCGAAAGCAAAAAGGATGTTTTTCTGAGCCAGCACAGGCTGGGGGTTTTCCTGAAGCGATTCGCTGAGGTTTAAAAATTCCTGCAGCTGGTTCGGTTCATAGTCGCCAATTGTTAATAGATCTTTCATAGTCTGGGTTGTAAT
This sequence comes from Balneolaceae bacterium, assembly GCA_007118695.1. Lineage (GTDB taxonomy): Bacteria > Bacteroidota > Rhodothermia > Balneolales > Balneolaceae > SKRC01. The sequence goes on from SKRC01000006.1 coordinate 6,493, forward strand.
GGTATTTACTGTTAGATTTTTTCAGGGATTGGTTTTAGTCGGAAAGGAATCTGTCTGTCGACAGCACAAAAAAATAGCCCGTTCAAAAAAGATTTGAACGGGCTTGCAAGAATTCCTTAGGAACTACACTATTCTCACACGCCCAAAGGGCGGCGACGGCGAAGAGCTATAATTTCGATATTTTGTGCAGTTCTTTTCATGAGCATGTAAGAAAAAACATTTTCGCTTAAGATGCAACAGTTTTGTTGGTTTTTTTTTTGACAGCGCACCCGGGCGAGGAACTATCAAACAATCTCACAGGGTCCCGGCTGCGGTCCCTGAAGCGTTGTCGGGAAATGGCATAATCATCTTTATATGTATAGGGCTGATAAGGCTTGCCTGGCTGCCAGCCACTTCCCGGCAAGCAACATTCAAGAGAGCGGCACACTCTTCAGGGTGGATATACCACATTTGGATCAAAAAGTTTATTATGTTGACGTGATCTGAAAATAATTTTCTTGGAATTACATGAATGACATCACCTTGGCTTTTGTTGACATTTCGTGTACAAACAACTGAACCAAATAAAGTATACCATGACTTATCGCATTCTGCTCGTACTTCTATTACCATTTTTCATTATTTCCTGTGAAGAGGAACACGACTTGCCGGAACCCGGGGAAGATGTGCCCATCCATGACAGACTCATTGCTGTTGTTCACCCAACCGAGGGCAATGATGCAACGGGTGTTGTCTCATTCACCCGCGAGGGCGACGATATAAGGGTGATTGCTACTATATCGGGACTGGAGCCCCAAAGTATGCATGGATTTCACATTCATCAATATGGTGATTGTTCGGATGCTGACGGGCTATCTGCAGGGGGACACTTCGACCCTTTCGGCATGCCGCACGGTGCCCCGACCAATACGGAACGCCACATGGGCGACCTTGGCAACCTGGTCTCCGATGAAGACGGGGTGGCAACGCTGAACTTTATAGATGAAGTTCTTGAATTGGATGGGGCATTTACCATTCTTGGCCGTGGCGTTGTGGTGCATGCCGATGAGGACGATCTTGAGACCCAACCGACCGGAGATGCAGGCCCCCGAATCGGGTGTGGGGTGATTGGGGTCGCACAACCGCTGGAGGATTAAGCTTCCAACTGTCACTTACTTTCGGGTTTCCAGGACTTTGAGGCAGAGCGGATCACTTCACCGACCTTGTCAGCGGAGATTCGCTCCTGCTTCATATCATCCCGGTACCGGATTGTAACGGTATTGTCTTCCAGGCCGTCAAAATCGACGGTAATGCAGAAAGGTGTCCCGGCCTCATCGAGGCGCCGATACCGTTTGCCGATTGAGCCGGCCTCATCGTAGAGTACCCTGTAATCTTCGCGCAAATCCTTCTCAATTTTTCGCGAGAGCTCCTGGAGTTCCGGTTTTTTTACCAGCGGGAAGATACCCGCCGTAATCGGAGCAAGTTCCGGGTGCATTTTCAAGACCGTTCTGGTTTCACCCTCCACCTCCTCTTCCCGATAGGCGTCGCAGAGCACCATCAGAATGGTGCGATCCAAACCGACGGAAGTTTCCACTACATAGGGGACATAGCGGTCCCGCGTTGATTGATCGAAATATTCCAGTTTCTTTCCCGAATACTCCTGGTGCTGCGACAAGTCGAAGTCCGTACGATTATGAATACCTTCTACCTCCTGCCAGCCAATGGGAAACAGATATTGGATATCGGCGGCCGCCCTGGCGTAGTGCGCGAGTTTGTCGGGCGGATGCGGCTCTGCTCTCAGGTATTTTTCCCGAATGCCAATTCCTTTATGCCACTCCATCCGTTTGTTCAGCCACTCATTGTACTGCTCTTCATCCGCTCCCGGCTTTACAAAATACTGCATCTCCATCTGTTCAAATTCCCGCATACGGAATACAAACTGTCGGGCCACCACTTCATTTCTGAATGCTTTGCCGACCTGGGCAATACCGAACGGTATCTGCTGGCGGGCCGTGTCCATCACATTTTTGTAATTGACAAAGATCCCCTGTGCGGTTTCAGGCCGCAGGTAAACGGCATCGGCATCTTCGGCCGAGGCAACGGCGCCAAACTGTGTTTTAAACATCAGGTTGAACTGCCGCACGTCCGTCCAGTCAAAAGCACCCGATTCAGGAGCTTTGATCTCATAATCCATGATGATTTTGTGCAGATCCTCGCACAATCCCACTCTCGTCCCGGACGTATCGAGCAGCTCCTTAACCTGTTCTGCTTCCTTCTCCTTGCCGTCTTTTCGCAGTTTTTCGATATGCTGTTCGATCAACATATCAGCCCTGTACCGTTTTTTCGACTGCTTGTCATCGATCATCGGATCATTGAATCCCTCCACATGGCCGCTCGCCTCCCAAACTTTCGGATGCATGAAAATGGCCGCATCGACACCAACTATATTCTCGTGCTTCTGCGTCATTTCCCTCCACCAGGCATCCCGAATGTTACGCTTGAGTTCCGCGCCAAGTGGCCCGTAATCGTATACAGCCCCCAAGCCGCCGTAGATCTCGGAAGACTGGAATATGAACCCTCGTGATTTTGAGAGTGAAACAATTTTATCAAGTTGCTGAAGATGATCTATGGACATTGCTTTTTTTGATTCGTTCATACATTTTCATCGGTTTGGCAATCATGCATTCGATTATTCCCTTTCCCCCGTCCTGCGATTAACCGGGATATGACTTCCATACCGGTCATTTGCTCCATACGCCGGGATCAAAAAATCAGGAATACACAATTAACAAAACAGAGGCAGGAAGATATAAAAATTTGAAGCTTTAATTAATGAGATAACTATGCCTATCTTTCAGCTTCTGTGTTAAAAAGTCTTCAGGGTGTTTTACCCCCCGGCCGGTTCAATGCAGGAACCTTACGTAAACTTTTAAGTGATATTAAATACGAACAATGAAAAATTTGAATGTTGGCATACTCGGTGCCACCGGTGCCGTTGGCCAAAAATTTATCCGATTACTACAGGAACATCCCTGGTTCCATATCAAGGCCCTCGGGGCTTCTGAACGATCTGCAGGGAAAAATTATCGCGATGCCGCTCAATGGGTCGAATCGATCCCCTTGCCGGATCACATTGCCAAAACCACCGTACGTCCCTGCACTCCGAAGGAATTCAGTGATGTCGACTTCGTATTCTCCGGCCTCGATTCTTCCGTTGCGGGGGAAATCGAAGCTGCATTTGCCGGGGCAGGCATTCCGGTGATCTCCAATGCTAAAAATTTCAGAATGGACGAGCACGTACCGCTTCTGGTACCTGAAGTCAACCCCGACCATACAGATCTGATCCGGCATCAGGATTTCAGCAAAGACGGCAAAGGGTGGATCGTCACCAATCCGAACTGTGTGGTTGTTCCTCTTGTGATGGCCATGAAGCCCCTGCATGATCGCTATGGCATCCGGTCCCTGATTCTGACCTCCATGCAGGCAATTTCCGGCGCCGGCTACCCCGGTGTTCCCAGCCTCGATATCCTCGGAAATGTGATTCCCCTGATATCCGGGGAAGAATCCAAAATTCACACCGAACCGCTGAAACTGCTCGGCACCCTTGCCGGTTCCTCCGTCAGTTTTGCCGATTTCCCCATCCAGGCGACGGCTACCCGTGTACCTGTACGAAACGGCCATATGCTTTCCATTTCGGCATCATTAAAAACCAAACCCAAAAGCCGGGATGAGATTGTCGATACACTGACGTCCTGGAAAAGTCCGCTCTCCGGCCTCAATCTTCCTTCAGCCCCTGAACATCCGCTTTATCTTCATGATGATGAGCGCTATCCGCAACCTCTGCTGCATGTGGATGAAGAGAGGGGGATGCGAACGGCGATTGGGCGGGTGAGAACCGGAGAGGTAATGGATCTCTCCTTTATTGCGATGGCTCACAACACCGTCCGCGGCGCTGCCGGCGGGGCGATTCTCAATGCCGAACTTCTGGTGGCGAAGAAGATCCTCTGATTCAGTCAACAGGGGGGTGGCATGATGGGAGATAATGGTTGTGCTAATCCGCATTTCCATGTTCTTCCCTGGAGACTCTGTGCAGACTTGATATCAAGATATCAAGCAACATCTCATCCGGCTTGCTGCTCCATGTGGCCAACGCTGTCCGTTCCGTTGTGCATTCGATTCATCAATTAAACCCTACCGACTATTTCGGGTTAAATTGTTCGACTGTCACCGATTCATTCGTCGAGTTGATTCAACCGGAATTCGGACAGGGCCAGGCGGGTTGTGGATACGAATTCCTTGAGGGTTTTTCTGTGTTTTCTGGCCACTTTCATGGTCACTTCCCCCGAGTGGGAATTGGGCAGCTCCTGGATCAACCGCATCGATTTTACAGTTAATACCAGCCGCAGCGTGATCCACCAATCTTTGATCTCAAGGGATGCCAGATCATCCATGCCAAGACGCAATTCTTTTACATCTGATTTGAGTGATAAACCCAGTGCATCTTTGATCTTGTATTGAATGACCACCCTGTTGGGTTCATACCGGATCAATCCTTCCGCTTCCTGGAAGCCAAGATCTATATCTGTAATTCTGAATGGTACCTGAACTGAATTTCCGACCATGGCATCAATATCCGATAACGTTTAATCAAACCCAAAACAGCAGAACGATTTCATGCATCATTTGAACAGGAATTGCTTCATTTCCTTCAAGAGATTGCGCTCAAAACGGATCGATGATCCCCCCGAATGCTCCGGTATATTCCAGCCTCTCAGGGCCGATCAACTATCATCTGAAATCTAACTGACGGGGTATCCGGCGAGCCGGAATCGTTGTTTTGCCTCATAGCTACCAATAAAATAAAAATAATTACATTTTTTTTGTAAGGATTTGACTTGAGACCGATCATACATACAGAGAACACAGAGATAACTACATGCGGGGATGCTGCCTGAGACAGTATCCCTGATGTCCTTCTAACATAGAACATCAAGGCCGGGATTGATCTCCCGGTCTTTTTATTTTCAGTATTCAACATCAAAACGTACAAGGGAGTACCATGATGTTCCTGACATATTCCCATCGACGATCAGCAGCCTGCCTGATTTTTCTATTCCTGCCGGTTTTATCATCAGGGCCGGAAGCACAACAGGTTGTACTGGATGAGGATTTTGAATCTGAAAACCTGGCCGGCCACCCGGCCTGGACCGGCGATCCCGAACACTTTACGTTTGTCAGGGAAGGAACACGTACCCTGCTTCGATTGAACAGCCCCCCGGATCAGAGCCGTTCCCAGCTTCGCACAGTCCTGGACGCTGCCTATGGCAGCTGGGAATTTTATTTTCGACAGGAGTTTACAGCCAGCAACCTGAACCGGAGTTTTATTTTTCTCCTGGCCGACAGGGAAGACCTCAATTATCTTGACGGCAGCCCGGTCAGCGGATATGCCGTTCGAACCGGTGAAAATGGCGATCCCAAACGGATAAGGCTGATCCGGTTTGACAGTGGAACCCAACATGAGATACTCTCATCCCAAACCGTTCTTGAACCGAATGCCGGATACCGCATAAAAATAACCCGCACCCGTCAGGGAGAATGGCAGCTGCATGTGGTACAAGGCCATGAAAACAGTCCGGTACCGGATTCCGGAACAGTTGTCGACGACACCTATCAACAAGGCGGATATTTTGGTTTTCTGCTGCGATATACAACTGCCAATACAGACCGGTTTTATTTTGATGATATCCGTATGGTTTCAGATTCCGGGCCACTTGCCGTCGATTCCGTATCTGTCGTTGACCGGCAAACCCTGTTGGTCCATTTTAACCGGCCGCCGGATCCGGCTACCATCCCGCATGCAGCTTTTTCTCTTGAGAACAGCCCGGATCCGTCTGTTGTCAAACCGGCCGGAGGCAGCTCCGTTCAGCTTGGTTTTTCCAGCCCGATGCAGGGGGGAATGGAACGTATCACAATAACCGGTTTATACGACCTTTACGGAAATCCGATTGATTCCGCACCTGCAGAGTTTCTCATCGCTATGCAGGCCGTCCCAAACGATTTGGTGATCAATGAGATTTTGTATGATCCGGCCGGACCAACGGATAAGCATCTCACAGGGCAATCCGAGTATATAGAGATCCATAACCGCCGGAGTTTTGCCGTACGTATTGAAGGGTTGCATCTCAGGGACAGGAAGGATAACTCTTCCCTGGCCACAACAATCGAACCCGCAGAATCCGGAACTGTCTGGCTACCCGGCGGCGGATTTCTGCTTCTCTACCCGGAAAACGAAGAAGCAGACTTTCAGTTCAGCCGGGTGGCGCAATTTTTTGATCTGCCCGCCGATATCGCACCATTTGCCGTTCGTTTTCACAGATCCACACTCAGTCTGCCGTTGAGTGGCCGTACCGTGGTGTTATCGAATTCGGAGGGCAGGGTTATCGATCGAGTTGATTATCGCCCGGAATGGCACAATCCCAATCTCATTGATACCAGGGGAATTGCACTTGAACGGGTAAACCCGGACCTCTCATCCAACGATCCATCCAACTGGAGTTCAAGCACGGCGCACCGGGGAGGAACCCCGGGGAAACGCAACGCCCTCTTACAGCAGCCGGAACAGATGCCGCCGGAAACCGGAATCACATTGGAACCCAATCCGTTTTCACCTTTTGGCGACGGCTTTAATGACAATCTGTACATCAATTATAAACTGGATGAATCCGACTACCTGGTAAGGGTAAGAATTTTTGATCGATATGGGCGGCTGGTCCGGAATCTTGCCGAATCGCATCCGGCCGGTTTTGAAGGAAGCCTGATCTGGGACGGACGCACCGACAAGGGACAGGATAACAGGATCGGCATATATATTGTACTCTTTGAAGCCTTTAACAGTGCTACCGGCCGCAACCGCACATTCCGGGAGACAGCCGTGATTGCGAGGCGGTTTTGAAGCAGGTGCAAGGGGCAAGGAACAGATGAATATCGAACAGTAGAACAATATCAGTAGAACGATAGAATAATAGAATATTAGAGCAATCGAATTTGGAATAGGGTGCGGGGAGTAAGCGAACAGATGAATATCGAACAAGAGAACAAGGAACGGGCCCAGGGAGCAAGGATCAGGGAGCGAAGCACTTCAAATTCCAGCGCTGAATCCGCGAACACCCCTCAAAAGCCGGCGCTGAACGCGCAGGCTTTATCTCCCCTCGGAGGGGTGAACTTCAGTTGCCCCGAAGGGTTTCCTCTCAGAACTCCTGCGCTTCAAGGCGATCCATTATTTCATCTGCAAAATCCTCGTGTTCCGGTTTCATGAGCACGCTGCGTAACATCACGGTTTCGCTGCTGTCGGCGGTATAGCCGGGATGCAGATAGGTGAATCGGCCGGAGGGCACCTTGAGCAGGCTGAGATACAAAGGCTTTTCCCGCTTGTCCATCTGGTTTTCAAAAACCTGTTTGGAGATGGCAGAAACACTGCTGGTTTTCCGGTCCCGGGGAGTGGGAAAATAGCAGACGATATCCAGGTCCGGCTCCCTGTAGAGGGTGTAGTTTTCCGATGCGCCTAACCCGGCCGCCAGTTTTTTGGCTGCTTTGCGGCATGAAAGCAGCACTTCACCCAAACCCTCGCGGGAGAGAGGCAACAACTGCAGGGTAAGCCAGAGTGCTGCAGCCGATGCACCCGCCCTGGAACATTCAAGGGAAATTTCACCCAGATGTAAATCCTGGGAAGTAAAATAGGTATACGGTGAGTCGTGTTTATAAAAACGGCCAATCTTCGGGTCTTTGAACAGAACACTTCCACATCCATAGGGCTGCAATCCGTGTTTATGAGGATCGATAACAATACTGTCGGCTTCACCGGTTAGCTGCCAGGGCGCCGGATCAATTCCCTCTTCACCGGCAATAAGTGTATAAAAACCGCCATACGCCGCATCGATGTGGATGCGAATGCCGTGCCTGTCAGCCCAGGACTTAAGCTTTTGCAGAGGTTCCACACGGCCTTCCCCGGTCGTCCCCAACGTCACTACAAGGGTGCCTATTTGATCGGCCTGCTCTTCCAGGGCATTCATATCAGGCTCACCCGACTCATCCGTGGCAATGGTGATGTACGGGGTATTCAGCACACGGCACATCCGGTTGTGGGTATAGTGGGCATCAGCTGTCGATGCAATTGCCTTGCCCGGATGAAGTTCGCGGGCAATCCAGAGCGCTTCCAGGTTCGCTATGGTTCCTCCCGATGTCAGATGGCCCAAAAATGATTGGCCGTATCCAACCATGTCAGCCAGGTCTTCCATGACCTCCTTTTCCATCCGGGAGGTGGGTGGCCCGCCATCGAGTGCATGGTTATTCGGATTGATTGTCATGGCCAGAGAATATGCCACCCAAGCTGCCGGATGGGGCGGTTTCAGCATCTGGCCGGCGTATGAGGGGTGATGAAACGGATAATTGCCGGTTAACCGCTTGCAAAACCGTTCGAAAAGCTGTTCCATTGCCTCCGGCTCTACCGGCCCGTCGCGGCCACCGGGAATTTCTCCATAGGAGTCGCGCCACTGATCCAGGCTTTTCAGTGCTTTTTCAAACAATGCCAGGTAATCTTTGTAACGGTTCATAAATTAACCTCTGTCATACTTGTCTATCCCGCATATCGCTACGCGTACAAAAAATGAGCACTCCGTGGGGAAAAGATGTACCCCGACCGCCGTCGCGGTACAAAAAATGGGCCCCGACACCCGCCGGGGGAAATCGCTATGCTCGGAGCTCACAACAATTTTGTAGAAAATGTTATAACCTATTATAATGCTACAAGTTGGATCAATATTTGAGGTTTCATAAAAAGGGTTTTCCGGCGAACTATTCCCCTCAGCTGCGTTAAAACTAATATAATGTGCTCAATAGACAGCTGTACGAGACAATTTCGCTGCTATTTTAGCTTCGTTTTGCTAAGGAATAATTTCCTGGTGAATAATGCGGGCTATCCATTATCGAATTTCAATGGATACACCGGCAGAGAGTTCCTGTCTGAACTGAAGGCGTTTGGAAAAGTCATCATCATAATTCATATCCAGGCGAAATACAACATTAACAACGTTATTGACTCTGCCTATCAGTTCATTTGAGAAGAAAACATCGGTTCTCCTTATGGGCCTCTGAATATTGGTAAATGTTTCCAGTGAGCCACGATACCTGATGTTCTCCATCATTCCAAATTCAACGTTAATGCCAACGGTAACACCACCTTGATTTTTGAATGTCTGTCCCTCATCCAGCCCGTACCGGGTGGAGAGTGTGGTATCCCTGACGATCGTCTGCTTCAAACCCAAACCTGCTTCAATTGAAAAATTTGCCTGCGGAAAATAGGCTATACCTGTATTCTGTGTGAAATAGGCCGGGGATAAAAAATCGGAAATCAGAATGTCCTGCCCTTCCGGGCCTGCCTCGTAATTGAAGCCCTCTGCGAACTGGGTATCGAAATTAATATTCCCGAACAGCCGGAAATCGTCATCGTCTTCCGGGCTGATATCGAATAAAAACCGATTACGAATTGTGATCAGATCGTCGGTTTTCCGCACCCCCTGATTCTGAATTCTGGCTTGTCCGTAACGGGTTCGAACCCTGAAATCATAGACAAACGGCCCACGATCATAGGTCATTTGAATCTGGGAGGAACTGTTCAGGCTCATGGAATTAACGCCTCCTTTTGCCCAGTTTGAGTAGGCGGCTTGCGAACCATGGAGGGATGCTGTCCAATTAAAGTCCCAATAGTCCACAGTATCGGCCTCGGGAACCACTACTTTTTCAATTTCAATCGGCTTAATTTCGACCTGGGCATGAATGTCCGGAGTGAAAATCAGGGATATCAAAACCGTCGAAACTACGAGTGCAGAACATATACAGATTTTTTTATTCATGCTGTTGGGGATACGCATATTTGGTTTAAAGTACAGATAGCTTGATGTTTTTACTGACAGGTTCCAGAAGGAGCTCCATCAATACCCCTTCTTCCGACATATCAGGCCGTAATTCTCTTCGAGAAATGGGGTTGGCTGTCAAACCGATAATCCACGATCATCCGGCGGTAAGAAAAGCCGGTATAAGTTAAGGAATCAGAAAAGATTAATCGAGAGGCCTGCCGATAAAACCTGGCTAAGCTGAATTTCATCTGAAAAGTCATCATCATAAATCAGGTCGAACTGTAAAGTCATGTTAAGATAGTCGTTGATACGCCCTACCAATCTGTTGGAGAAATTCACATCGGTTCTTTTCAGAGACCGGTTCAGGTTGGAAAATGTCTCTACATACCCGGAATAGGTCACATTCTCCATAATGGACGTTTCATAACGAACACCAAAAGTAAAACCGGCTTCATTAAAAAAACGATCTCCTTCATCTAGTCCATATCGAGTGGAAAGTTCCCTGTCACTGACAATAGTCTGTTTCAAACCGAGACCCACTTCAATGGCAAAACGATCATCCGGTACATAGGCGAGGCCTGCATTTTGTGTGAGGTAAGCAGGCGCCATAAAACTGGAAATCAATACATCCTCTCCCTCCGGGCCTGCACCATAGTCAAAGCCGTCAGCAAACTGGGATTCAAAATTGATGTTGCCGAAAAGACTGAAATCGATATGATCCTCTCCTCCCAGGTCATAGAGAAAACGGTTACGAAGCGAGATACGGTCGTCGGTTTTCCGGACACCCTCATCCTGAATCCGCGCCTGGCCGTAGTTGGTGCGTACGCGCAACCCGTAGGAAAAGTCTCTTTTCCGGTACACACCGGTAAACTGCGATGAGCCAACCACACTGATGCTGTTCACCCCCCCTTTCGACCAGTTTGAATAAGTGGCTTGCGACCCGTTCAGATTGGCCACCCAATTGACGTCCCAGCCCCTGAGTGTATCATCGGGGACCAAATCGGATTCCTGTGCCTGTAAGTTATGTACCACTCCAATTGCCAGCAGGAACACCAGCATGCCCGTCATTATGCTCTTCATTATGTATTACCGAATGTGTTAGCAGGGAATTTATTTTCTATAGAGAAACACTTCCTCAGCCAAATCGTTCAGCAGTGTCATTTCCACGTGCTCTTTCGGTTTGGTCGGAATCTCCATGCCGATGAATTCCGATTTGACCGGAAGCGACAAGTGACCCCGGTCGACCAGTACGGCTATGTATACGGTATAACCGGGCTCGACCAACAGATGCTGCAAGGCTGTAAACATCGTTTTCCCTGTAAAGATCACATCATCCACAAGCAGAACAATCGCATCTTCAAATTCATATTGAGCCCTTATGCTTTCCACCTGTTTCTCTACCCGGCTCACATCAAGAGAAATCAGCTCTGTCTCATTTTCACATGCACTCCCGAGAGATGTTTCAATCTCTTTGGCCACTGCATATCCCCGCTCATTGAGCCCGACGAGAAAAATCTTTCTGTTCTTGGCTTTTTCAGCCACCTGGTATGCTATTCTTTTGATCGTCCGTTCAATGCGTGAGCGGTCCATCAGTGTAATTTTTTTGGAATATGCCGTCATATCTTACGTTTTTTTGATGACAAATCTATTCAATTTTCCTGCCATATGTGAAACTGAAATCGGAGAAAAAGGATTGCTAAAGTAAAGATGCCATTCGATTAACCTCAACAACTTAAATAAAACCGATTCTTATGAAAAATAACACCAGCCGAAATATCGTACTTGTTGCCGGCGCGTTTGCCGCCGGGGCTGTAACCGGTTTGCTGCTGTCTCCAAAAAGCGGGCAGGATAACAGAAAATGGATGAATCAAAATGCCAGGCATGCAACCGGCTGGGCCGGCAAGACAAGCCGGGACGTCGTTTCCCGTGGAGAGGAAAAATTTCATCACTATTCCAATCGCTTGAAGGATGAAATCAAGAATTCGGTTTCCGATCTGACGAAAGCGGCTGATACACTCAACCAATAAAAACTGAAACTGATTGATATGGCAGGCTCAGACGGCAGATATCGTGAAACCCTGCTTCAATGGATATGGGAGGTGCAGCAATTTGAACACCGGGACCTCAAAACCACCTGTGGAGAACAGTTGCAGATAGAAGACCCCGGTTTGATCAACCACGGTGAAGGGCCCGATTTTCTTCATTCAAGACTGAAGATCGGTTCGCTGGTATGGCATGGCGATGTTGAAATTCACATTGCCGAAAATGAATGGTTCAGTCACAACCATCACCTCGACAACCAATTTGAAGGGGTAGTTCTGCATGTTTACCTGCAGCGCGGGAAAAGGCCCGCAACCACTGCCGATGGGCATACCCCTTATGCCCTGGATCTGATGGGTTCCATCCGGGATCCGCTATACCAGCTGCTTTTGCAAAAACAGCAAAGCGGGAAACTTCCCTGTACCGGCAATCTGACTGCCATTTCGGAAGAGGTTTTTCACCGGCAGCTCGAACGGGCACATCGCGAGTATTTTGAATATAAAGCCGAGCATCTGCTCAACGAATATCCTTCCGGAAAACCCGTTTCCGATGCCTGGCTGACAGCACTGATTACCGTGATGTATGAGACCCTGGGGGTTGCCGGAAACCGGTCGCCCATGAAACACCTTGCCGGCCGGTTGCTTGATATGAACAGCCTGCCAGCAGACCCGGAAAAATTTATTGACGCAGTTGTTGATATTGCCGGGGTGCAAAACCGTTCCACCTGGAATCATACCGGGATGCGGCCGGCAAGCAGGCCGGCGAATCGCATCCGTCAGGCTGCTGCACTTCACCTCGAAGTATTGCAAACGCCATTCCGTGAATATTTGAAACGGGGCGCTTCAACCTGGGATGAACTCATAAGCCGGGTCAGTCCGCAGAATTTGCCCGGCCTGCAAATGCAGCATATACTCTTTGCCACAGTATTTCTTCCCGCACTTTATCTGCTGGGGGATTTACTGTTTTCGAATAAATTGAAAAATGAAGCGTTGACGCTTTGGCAGAATTCAAATGCCCGGTTGCCTGCCGAAATTCTCAAACCATTTCGGAAATCCGGGCTGCCTTATCAAAAATTCCGGGGTAAATACGGCCTGGTTCATCAATTAAAACGGTATTGCAGGAATCGTAACTGTCATCGGTGTGAGTTGTTTAAAATATCAATTCAGTCTTGATTGATTTTAAACACATGCCTATCTTTGGGTTCTGTCGAAGAATCTGTTTTTTGCCCGGTCGTCTAATGGCAGGACAGCTGGTTTTGGTCCAGTCAGTGGGGGTTCGAATCCTCCCCGGGCAACAAACGCTTAAAGGATGCCTTGAAAGTCATCCTTTTATTTTATAAATCCTTGATGCCGAAATCCTTTGGATACGCCACTTGCAATATTTGCGGGAAGGAGCAACTTAGCACTATCACGAGCCATTGCCGAGAGTTACGGCGCCTCGTTAGGAGAAGTGACGATCAAGTCCTTTTCCGATGGTGAGTTGTATGTAAAATATGAACAAAGCATCCGGGGTGAAGATGTTTTTGTCATTCAGTCGACTCCGCCGCCCGGAGACAACATTATTGAACTTCTTTTGCTGCTCGATGCAGCCAAAAGGGCATCGGTCAACAGGGTAACGGCGGTCATTCCGTATTTCGGGTATGCCCGGCAGGATCGCAAAGACCGGCCGAGGGTTTCCATTGCCTCTAAACTGATGGCAAATGTACTTGTAGAAGCCGGTGCTGACAGAATTTTAACCATGGATCTGCATGCAGCTCAAATCCAGGGATTTTTTGATATCCCCCTGGATCATCTTTATGCAAGCAGAATTTTTGTAGAACATTTTACTGATAATCCGATCGATAACCTGGTGGTTGTCGCACCGGATGTGGGCAGCCTGAAGATGGCTCGTTCCTATTCCAAACGCCTGGGAGCCGGCCTTGCCTTTATTGACAAGCGCAGGCCAAAGCAGAATGTAGCCGAAATAATGAACATCATTGGTGAGGTAGATAAAAAACATGTATTGATCGTCGACGATCTGATCGATACAGCCGGCACCATAACCAACGCCGCTGTAGCCTTGAAAGACCGGGGAGCACTCAGCATCAAAGCCACGTGCACGCATCCGATTCTGTCAGGCCCGGCCTATCAGAGAATCGAAGATTCACCAATCGATGAGTTGCTGGTAACCGATACCGTGCCGCTGCGAAAGCCATCGGCTAAAATTAAAGTTTTGAGTGTCGCGGGAATTTTTGCTGAAGCCATTCAGAGAATTCACACGAACGATACAATCAGTGCACTTTTTGATGATTAATATTTAATATTTAAATACCATGACAAAACCAGATATAATAAAACTGGAAGGTGAAAAGAGGGAAGCCGGGAAAAAAGTTTCCCGTAAACTCCGTGATGAATTACGAGTCCCTTCTGTATTGTATGGACCCAAAGTGAAAGAGAATATCCATTTCCATATCAGTGAAGTCGAGCTGGAAAAAATTCTCTCTACAGCTCAAACCAAATTGCAGGAACTGACGGTTGACGGAGAAACCTACAACACCCTGCTGAAAAATGTGGAGTACGATCCCATCACCGACCGGCCGCTGCACGCCGATTTTTACGTACTGGCCGAAGACCGCCGCGTAACACTGCGGGTACCGATTCGTCTCAAAGGCACCCCGATTGGGGTTACCGATGGCGGCGGACGTGTTTTTCAGCCGCTGCGTATCGTGCGGGTCAAAGTGTTGCCGGACGTTATTCCGGCTCAGTTCGAATTGGACATCAGCCAGCTTGAGATCGGTGATGCCGTTCACGTTTCTGAACTGGATATGGAGGGAATCACCCCGATGGATGACCCTTCCAGAACCATTGTCACCGTGACGCCTCCGAAGGCCGATGAAGTCTTTGAAACAACTGCTATTGCCGATGAAGAGGAGATCGAAGAAGAGTTGCTTGAAGGTGAAGAAGCTGAACTTGCCGAAGGCGAAGAACCCGCTGAAGGAGAAGAGGCTGAGGGTGAAGGCGAAGAAGATGAAGAGTCGAAAGAGTAATCTCAGCCGACACTCTTCACAGTTATGCCTTTAATTGCAGGTTTAGGGAATCCCGGCACCGAATATGCCGGGACCCGTCATAATATTGGATTTGAACTAATTGACCGGGTTGCTGACGTTCTTTCAATTACTTTAGGGGCAGGAAATGGCCCATTTCTCGTTGGTGAGGGACAATTTAAAGGCAGTGCCGTTCAACTGATTAAGCCGATCACCTTTATGAACCGCAGTGGTCCGGCTTTAAAACAAGCCCTTAACCGCTTTCACACGCCTCTTAATCACTGCCTGATTTGTTACGACGACATCAACCTGGAACCAGGAAGGATACGGATACGGCCCCGCGGCAGCCATGGCGGACATAACGGGCTCGCCAGTATTGTGGAGGCGTTACAAACCACCGATATTCCCAGATTGCGAATTGGAATTGGAAATAACTTTGCACGTGGCCGTCAATCCGATTATGTTCTCTCACCTTTTACTGCCAAAGAACAAAAAATTATGGATGAAACCCTGGACCGGGCAACAGAAGCGGTCCTTACGTTTATCCGCGAAGGGGTAAATCAGGCCATGAACAAATTTAACTAATCACGTGAACTAAAAACAAGAACAATGAGTACAATATTCTATCTAATACCTGCGGCAGGTTTGCTGGCGCTATTGTTTACTTATATCAAGACAAACTGGGTTACAAAACAGGAAGTCGGCACAGAAAATATGGCACGTATTGCAGGCCATATTTCCGACGGAGCGATGGCTTTTCTGCGTGCCGAATACCGTACGCTTTCCATATTTGTCATCTTGGTTGCCTTGCTTTTGGCCTTCCAGGGACATGCCACCGAAGGCTCCTCCTACATGATCGCCGTCTCCTTTATTGTCGGCGCGATCTGTTCGGGCCTGGCCGGTTTCATAGGAATGAGAGTGGCTACGAAAGCCAATGTACGAACTACACATGCAGCCCGAACCAGTCTCGGGAAAGCACTTGAAGTTGCCTTTTCCGGCGGCTCCGTTATGGGCCTGGCTGTTGTCGGCCTTGGCGTTCTCGGCCTCAGCCTGTTGTTCCTTCTTTTCGGATGGCAATTTGACCTCCACGCCCAGGCAACCGATGCCGATACTCAAACGATTCTGGCCCTGGTCATCACCGTCATCACCGGATTTTCATTCGGGGCATCCTCAATCGCCCTTTTTGCCCGTGTCGGCGGTGGTATCTACACCAAGGCCGCTGATGTTGGCGCCGACCTGGTCGGCAAAGTGGAGGCCGGTATTCCGGAAGACCACCCGCTGAACCCCGCCACCATTGCCGATAACGTTGGCGATAATGTAGGGGATGTTGCCGGTATGGGAGCCGACCTTTTTGAATCCTTTGTCGGATCCATCATTGGAGCCATGGTATTGGGAGCTGTCTTTTTCACCCTTTTTGAAGGGGAAGGCGGGGCTGCACTTGGCGGCATGAGCGGTGTTTACCTTCCGTTGCTGCTGGCTGCAGTGGGAATCGTCACCTCGATTATCGGAACACTGTTTGTACGTGTAAAAGAAGAGGGCGGCGACCCGCAAAAAGCACTAAATATCGGGGAATTCGGGTCTGCCATCCTGATGGCCGTTATATTTTATTTTCTGATTACGTGGCTGCTGCCGTCAAGCTGGAGTTACAACGACCCTCTCTACGGACGTGTGTTTGAATACACCGCTCTCGGGGTCTACTTTTCCACCATTATCGGGCTTTTTGCCGGGTTGGGTATCGGGCTGATTACCGAATATTATACAGGATTTGGCAAGAAACCTGTCATTGGCATTGCCGAACAGTCCCTGACCGGGCATGCAACCAACATCATTTCCGGACTTGGCGTCGGGATGATGTCGACCGGTATTCCCATTTTGATTATCGCTTTTGCGATTATGGTCTCTTTCCACCTTGCCGGCCTTTACGGCATTGCGATTGCCGCCGTTGGAATGCTTTCCAATACCGGTATTCAGCTGGCCGTCGACGCCTACGGGCCGATTTCGGACAACGCCGGAGGGATCGCCGAAATGTCGGAGCTTCCGCCGGAAGTCCGCGAACGGACCGACAAGCTCGATGCGGTCGGGAACACAACGGCTGCCATCGGTAAAGGGTTTGCCATCGGCTCTGCTGCATTGACAGCCCTGGCGCTTTTTGGCGCTTATATGACCTCTGCCGGGATCACAAGCATTGACATCTCCGAGGCCAATGTGATGGCCGGAATTCTTGTCGGCGGAGTCCTTGCCTTTGTCTTCTCTGCACTCTCCATGAATGCAGTCGGCCGGGCAGCCAAATCGATGATCGAAGAGGTTCGCCGGCAGTTCGCCGATATCCCGCCGCTCAAAGCCGCCCTGGCGGTTATGCGCAAGAACGAAGGTATCGACCAAAAAGAGTGGTCGAGCGAAGATCAGAAGACCTTTGAAGATGCACACGGAACTCCCGAATACAGCAAATGTGTTGAAATCTCAACCAAATCTGCACTCCGCGAGATGATCACACCGGGACTGTTGGCCGTACTTGCACCTGTATTTGTCGGTTTCGTTTTCGGCCCGCAGGCACTGGGCGGACTCCTGGCCGGTGTTACAACCGTTGGTGTGCTGATGGCGATCTTCCAGGCCAATGCCGGAGGCGCGTGGGACAACGCCAAGAAGATGATTGAAGCAGGCATCGTCATCGATGGTGAAACTTACGGCAAAGGATCCGACGCTCACAAGGCGACCGTTACCGGCGACACGGTCGGCGACCCGCTGAAGGATACTTCCGGGCCGTCCCTGAATATCCTGCTGAAGCTGATTGCCGTAATTGCCCTGGTGATTGCAACGGCCATTTAGGATCAGGTCAACCATAATTATGTGGGCCAAAACTTGTTCTGTTTTTACTCCACCATGCATGGTTGAACCGACACTTTTTTAATTCTCTAAAAATTGTCTGACGACTATTTTGAGAGTCAATCCACCTTGAAAGCCCCGGATACAAAGCAGATCCGGGGCTTTTTTTTATCCAGGCGTATGTTTAATCACCTGGTTTCACCCGGTTTTCAACAACGGGTATAGCCCGCATTTCCCCGCCGTCGGGGTACAAAAGATGAGTCCCGACAGCGGTACGTGACGGTTCCGCTGCTTTTTCAGCTTCGCCTTGCTGACGGAAAAATTTATTGCAAGGCAAAGGTTAAAAAAAAACTTCCGGATTCTGACTTCTTGCTCCTGAATTCTTGTTATTTTAAAATTGTCATTACCTGTAATTAATAAATCCCCTATTTCCAGTTTATGGACATTTTCAAACTCATATTTGAACATGACATCCGGCTCGACGATCTCAGGGCACGTCATACCGATCGCAATACACAGGATCAAACCCTGTCCATTGAAGAGTTTATGAATCCGGACCCGACCTATTCAAAATTCTATATTACCGGATCTCATCCGGATGAAAACAGGTTCGGCCTAAACATACTCAACCACTATGAATCGGTTATTGACCAGCTTCAATTGGCCCTGTCAGATTACACCTATTATACGGAAGAGGGGCCCTATTCCAATTTGAGGGAACTCCTTAAAAAAACCAGCCACTGGCAGGCCATCCTGCTGACTCCGGGAGAGGAACCGGTCAGTGACTTTGCCGATCTGCATATTGACACCGGAAGCAATGTGGGCCACCGGAAAGTACCGTTACGGAATGCCCTGTTGGCCGGTGAGCTCGTTCTATACAAAGAACAGGCTCATCATGGGTTTGATCTGCACCTTTTTTCAAGAGAAAATATCTACCGGGATCTCTTTTTCCCGTTGAAAAAACTGGTATCCGACCAATTCCGTTTCTTCAGCATCAACGGCAAGCGAATACAATCGGAACGCAAATTTTATTTCGAAACCTGGGCTCTTGAAAGGCCCCCGCACGGGGTTGAAGAGGTTTTTGAGGAGACTGTGCTTTAGATTATAAGAACCGCAATAACGCGGAGACCGCGGAGTAATTATTAAATTGAATGGTCAACTGTTCATCTGTTGCTCACTGCAATTGCTCACTGCTTGTTGGCTACCATCACCAGCCTAGAGCAAGTTTCCGGATCGTATCTCTGGCCCTTGTAATTTCCGAAAAGTTTTTCAACTTCAAACCCACACCGGTCAAATGACTCTATAAACCATTCCAGATCGTAGAGCTTCACCTGTTCAAGATAGGTTTTGGGCTCCTCCAGCACATCACCTTCAAACGTAATTCGCTTATAGATGATATCATCTTCAATGTAGCGCCGGATTTTAAACCGGATATTTCGAAACTCCCCTTCATCATCGGGCTGATAGTTATTCCGTACCCAGTCGGCATTCATATAGTCCATGAAAAATTTACCGTCCGGCCTTAACATCCTGGCAACACTGTCCAGTGTGCGAATATTCTCATCATCCTCTTTAAAATACCCAAAAGAAGTAAACAGATTGACAACCGAATCGAAAATCTCTGGTAAAGGCTCTCTCATATCTCTCACCAGGAACCTGACATTGGGAAGCGATCTCTCCTCTGCTTTCTGCCTGGCAATCCGGATGGCCTCTTCCGCAAGATCAATACCAGTGACCTGGTAGCCACATTTGGCCAGGGTCAGAGAGTGTCTGCCACGCCCGCACCCGAGATCCAGTACTCTTGGAAACTGGTCCACCGGCACCACCTTCTCAATTAGTTCAACAAGCTGTACAGCCTCATCTTCATTGCGGTTGGTATAAAGCAGATCATAGAGAGGACTGTCGAACCATTCTTCAAACCAGTGCATAGGAAATTTTCCGTTATCAATTGCAGGTCGAATATAAGAATTTGGCATGATAGAATTTGGATATTGTGATTATTGAATTTTTCATGGATGGATCGATGAATGATGGTGGTTGGAAGCAGGCGAATGAGGTCATGAAGATGATCGATAAATAAACAACTCCTCTATACACTTCGATGTTCTATATACCTCGATTTCCTTATCTTCCGGTAAATTCGGATATAATGTACTTATGGATTATTTAGAAAAACTGTCATCTGCAATTGGCAAAAGTGAATCGGTTCTTTGTGTCGGACTCGATCCGAATCCCGATCTCATTCCTGCGGCTATCAAGAATGAGTTTCCGGATCCTGAAGATCAGGTTGTTCAGTTTTGCCTGGATGTGATTGATGCCACCCACGAACATTGCTGTGCGTTCAAACCCAACCTGGCTTTTTTTGAGGCATTGGGAAGCAACGGCCTCTCGATTTTCGAAAAAATCATCTCCTTCATTCCCGATAACAAGATATTGATTGCTGATGCGAAACGGGGAGACATCGGGTCTACAGCCGAACAATACAAAAAAACCTATTTTGATACCTTCAGAGCCGATGCACTGACGCTGAATCCGATGATGGGCTTCGACACACTCGACCCTTTTATCGACGACCCTACCAAAGCCATCTATGCACTGGTACTCACGTCCAATCCGGGAGCCAACGACCTGTTACTCCGCCGGTTTGAAGGCCGGCTTTCACTGGCCGAATATATCGCCGATCAGCTGCGTCGAAAAATGGAGAACAGCAAAACCCATATTGGCATGGTCGTCGGGGCAACGTATCCCTCGGAGCTGAAACTGGTGCTTCAGGCATACCCGGATGCCTCCCTGCTTATTCCCGGAATAGGCTTACAGGGAGGGAAAGCAGACGATCTGGTAGAACTGCTTGACGGGCACAAAGGCATCCCTGTAATCAGTTCCAGCCGGTCCATCATTTATGCCGGCAACGACAGCATGAAATGGAAGGATGAAGTGGCAAAAAGTGCAAAAAAGGTGAAGAAAGAGCTTAAAAAAATCACCAAACAATATGTCTAAAACCAGGGTAACTATTTATACCGACGGGGCTTGCAGCGGCAACCCGGGCCCCGGAGGCTGGGGTGCCATTCTGATTTGGAACGGAAAGGAGAAGGAGATATCGGGTGGCGCTTCCGAGACAACCAACAACCGGATGGAAATGCAGGCGGTCATTGAAGCTCTCAACGCCCTCAAAAGGCCCTGTCATGTCAGTATCCACAGCGACAGTGCTCTCATTATCAATGCATTCAAAAAAAGCTGGATCGATAGCTGGCAAAAGAAAGGCTGGCGGAAGGCCGACAAAAAACCGGTTGAAAACCGGGACCTATGGGAAAAAATGCTCAAGGCGATGGATCGACACGATGTGAAATGGGTCAAAGTAAAAGGACACTCCGGCGATGCAATCAACGACCGCGCCGACCACCTGGCCGTGGAGGCATCAAAAAAATATGTTCGTTAACGTCGTACATGCACCGGTTCGCTCATAGGCCGGCGGGCGGATTTAATCATGTGAGACTTACTCTATTCTTGCAAATGGCTTTATCCCCAGCCCTGTAACCTCATTTTCGCCCGGTTCTTCACCACCCTCCAGCACTCCGCTTTCAACCATCATATGGCCGGTGATGGCGATCATGGCGGCATTGTCGGTGCAGTATTCCATCCGGGGAATCAGCAGGTCAACCCTCGTTTTTTCCGCCATCCTGGCGGCTTTCTCACGCAGCATCGTGTTGGCCGAAACTCCCCCGGCCAGCATGGCGGTTTCCACCCCTGTTTCCCTGATCGCACGATCCAGTTTTACAATCAATACTTCCGTGATGGCATGGGACACGCTGGCACAGATATCATCCAGGTGTTCCTGCACAAAAGCCTCACCCTTCTCCTGGGCATAATACAGCAGATTGGTTTTCAGCCCTGAAAAACTGAACTCATAGCCCTTTTTCATCATCGATTTCGGAAAATTTTGAAAAGATTGATTCCCTTTTTGTGCCCGTTTGTCTATTTCCGGGCCGCCGGGATAGGGGAGGCCGAGAATTTTCCCGATTTTGTCGAAAGCTTCACCGGCCGCATCATCCCGTGTGATCCCCATTATTTTCTGCCGGAACGGTTCTGTGACATGAACCAGCCGGGTATGCCCGCCGGAAACCGTCAGACAAACAAACGGGTATCGCGGGGGATAGTCGATAAAGTTGGCATACATGTGAGCGTCGATATGATTGACTCCGATCAGCGGTTTTTGATTGGCCAGCGACAACCCTTTTGCAAAACTGAGCCCGACCAGGAGCGACCCCATCAGCCCGGGCCCCCTGGTAACGGCAATCGCATCGATATCATCCAGGTCTACACCGGCTTCAGTCAGTGCCTGTTCAGTTGTCCCCGATATGGTTTTGTGATGCGCCCGGGAGGCCAGTTCCGGTACGATGCCGCCAAATTTCTGATGAACGGCCTGGGATGCAATCACATTGGACAAGATCCGCCTGCCGTCGTAAACCGCAGCAGCCGTCTCATCACAAGAAGATTCAATGCCAAGAATGGTCATTCGTTAAATATTTGTTCCAAAAAAAACCCTTCTCCGGGGGGAAAAGGGCCTTTTTATCTTATTTGACTATATCGAAGTATTGAGCAGCAAAGCTCACCGCCTTACCGATTATTTCTCCTTCTTCTTTTCGTCGTCGTCATCGACTACTTCAAAGTCGGCGTCGACGGCATCTTCGCCTTCGGCCTTTTGGCCATCTTCCGCTTCGCCAGCTCCGTTTCCACCGGCCGGATCACCTTGTTGTTGAGCCTGCTCAGCAGATTGATAGATTTCCTGGGAAGCGTTTGCCCAGGCCTGATTCACTTCATCGATTATGGCATCGAGTTCATCGATATTTTCTTCATTTTTCGCCTTTTCAAGTTTCTCAACGGCTTCTTTGATTTTGGTCTTATTGCCTTCAGAGATTTTGTCGTCGTGCTCCTCCAGCTGCTTTTTGGTTGAAAAGATCAGGTTATCGGCCTGGTTCATCTTTTCAATACGCTCGCGGATCTTTTTGTCTTCCTCTGCGTGCTCTTTGGCAGCCTGTTGCATTTTTTCGACCTCCTCTTCGGACAGTCCGGAGCTCTGCTCGATGCGTATGCTTTGCTCCTTGCCTGTGCCTTTATCCTTCGCACTCACGTTCAGTACGCCATTGGCGTCGATGTCGAAGGTCACTTCAATTTGAGGCACACCACGCGGGGCCGGCGGGATTCCGTCCAAGTGGAACCGCCCCAATGTGCGGTTATCCTGGGCGCGTGCACGTTCACCCTGCAGCACGTGAATCTCCACACTGCTCTGGTTATCCGCGGCTGTCGAGAATACCTCCTTCTTGCTGGTCGGTATCGTTGTATTTGACTCGATCAGCTTGGTCATGACGCCGCCAAGGGTCTCAATACCGAGTGTCAGCGGAGTCACATCCAGGAGTACAACATCATCGACGTCCCCTGAAAGTACACCCCCCTGGATTCCGGCACCTACCGCAACCACTTCATCCGGGTTCACACCTTTGCTCGGATCCTTGCCGAAGATATCTTTTACTACTTCCTGGATTTTTGGAATCCGTGTGGATCCACCCACAAGTATTACCTGGTCGATTTCATTTTTCGACAGGCCGGCATCTTTCAGCGCTTTTTCACACGGTTCAACCGTGCGTTGCACAAGATCGTCCACCAATTGCTCAAACTTGGACCTGGTCAGATCGATATTCAGATGCTTCGGGCCGGAATCGGTTGCCGTGATAAACGGCAGATTAACATTTGTTTTCTGTGAACTTGACAGTTCAATTTTTGCTTTTTCAGCCGCATCTTTCAGCCGCTGCATCGCCATCGGATCTTTCCGGAGATCCACGCCTTCTTCCTTCTTGAATTCATCGGCGAGAAAATTGATCACTTTCTGGTCGAAATCATCACCGCCCAGGTGTGTATCACCACTGGTTGATTTCACTTCAAATACACCATCGCCGAGTTCAAGAATGGAGACATCGAACGTTCCGCCGCCAAGGTCGTAGACAACAATCGTCTGATCATCGCCTTTCTTGTCAAGGCCGTATGCCAGGGAGGCAGCAGTTGGCTCATTGATGATACGTTTCACTTCCAGGCCTGCAATTTTACCAGCTTCCTGGGTAGCCTTTCGCTGGGCATCGTTAAAATAGGCCGGAACAGTGATGACGGCTTCGGTTACCTTTTCTCCCAGGTACTCCTCGGCTGTCTGTTTCATTTTCTGCAGTATCATAGCAGAGATTTCCTGTGGAGCATATTGCCGGTCGTCAATTTGAATCCGTGCCGTACCATCATCGGCCTTCACTACCTTGTAGGAAACCTGGTCAATTTCACCCTCAACTTCATTGAACTTGCGTCCCATAAAGCGTTTGATGGATGAAATGGTCTTGTCCGAATTGGTTATCGCCTGCCGCTTGGCAGGAGCCCCTACAAGACGCTCACCATCTTTTGAGAATGCAACAACCGATGGTGTGGTCCGTCCGCCTTCAGCGTTCTGTATAACCACTGGTTCATTTCCTTCCATTACGGATACACAAGAGTTTGTGGTACCCAAATCAATTCCTATAATCTTACCCATAATTCTGTTTGTTTAATTTGATTAAAATATTCGTTTCTGTTACCGGTGTAAATTTTTTATCGAATCGGAATCGACTGTGTATCTTCCGAAGTTTCGATTTTTGGCATCGTCACGGTCAATACTCCATTTTTGAATGAAGCAGACGTTTCCGATCCATCGACCTGTTCAGGCAAAGCAAATGAACGGGAAAAAGCACCTGATTTTCTCTCGTTTCGCTTTACCACTTCATTGTCATCGGTCTGAAAAACCCTCTCGCCGCTGATGCTAAGAACATTCTCTTTCAGGGCAATTTTAATCTCTTTTTTACTCAACCCCGGAAGGTCCATCAAAATCCTGTATTCAGTGTCCGACTCTATAATGTCACACAAGGGTAAAAAATCCCCTTCCGTCTCCTGAACATGAACAGGGACGATTTTTTCAACAAAATCCTGAATGTCCCGTCCCAGCCGGGAGAGTTGTTTTTCAATATTTACTGTGAATTCATTCATATCCGTGAATTTATATGAAGGTGTTGCAACGATAGTGCCAACAGATCCATCACCCCCTGTAGTCTGACGTATTGGCATGGAAGAACCTCACTCTGTGAGTCCTTGTCATATACCCTCTCTCATAGTGTCGTAATTGAAATTACAGTTGACAGTAAACAGTTATCAGTTAACAGTTGGCAGTTGGCAGTCTCCCATTGAACAGAGGTTGCCTGTCGGGGTTCGGTAGCTTTTTTTTGTTGGTTTAAACCAACAAAACTTTTCGCAGGAAGTCTAAAAGAGGGGAGATAATTGAAGTGCGTTCAGCACTTTAATTTTTGGGGTGTTCTGTAAGCAGTGGGCAGGGGCAGTTTTCAGTTAACAGTTAACAGTTGCGGGTGTGGCGGGTGGTAGATTGTTCCCTTTTTCGGGTGGGGTATGATGGGTGGCTTCGGTCAGATCCGAATATTTATCGGTAGCCGGGCTGATGATACTGCATGGTGCCAAATGGTAACAAATGGCAACCATGGAAAAAATCCAGGCCGGTGGTTCAGGATGCCAGCTGTTGCAGATCGGACCAGAAGTCGGGGTAGGATATCTGTGTGGCTTCGGCATCGATAATGCGGGATGTCCCGGTCCCCATCAGGGCGAGAACTCCCCCGGCCATAGCAATCCGGTGGTCATGTTCACTTTGAAAGGAAGCTGCTTCCGGATGATGATTTCCTCTCCCATGGATGATAATTCCATCTTTTTTCTCTTCGAATTTTTCGCCGGCCGCCTGAAGAAGGCTGGCCATGGCACTGAGCCTGTCGGTCTCCTTATGCCTTAACTCTTCCGCACCGGCGATTTCTGATCGTCCCTCGGCAAAACACATGGCGACCATCAAAACCGGCAGTTCATCGATACAATTCGGAATCAGGGAAGGGTCGAGTTTAACGGCCCGAAGTTGTGAGCTGCGTACCGTTACATTTCCCGTTGGCTCGGTCGTGTCTTCACCGAGTATATCAATTTCAATATCCGCCCCCATTTCCTGCAAAATTTGCAAGGCCGCTGTCCGGCTCGGATTCAATCCAATTCCTTTCAAAACAATTTCGGCATCCGGATGCACGGAACCGGCAACAAGCCAGAAAGCTGCTGCTGAAAAATCGCCGGGGACCCGGTAAGTTTGTTTCGGCAACGGGTGGCTGCTGCAGCTCCGTATGATCTTTCCGGTGCCATAAGCCTCTGTCGGTAATTTCAACAGCCGCTCGGTATGATCACGGCTGGGAACCGTTTCAATGACCTCCGTATCTGATTCACTAAAAAGCCCGGCCAGCAGTACGGCAGATTTTAACTGGGCACTTGCAATCGGAAGCGGATATCTCATACCACGCAATCCGTTTCCGCGGCCGACCTCCAGAGGAGCAAAATTTCCATTTCTTCCCCTTATCACAGCCCCCATTTGAGTCAGTGGCGTAATGATTCTTTCCATGGTCCGGCTGCTCAGGGAATGGTCTCCCACCAATCTCGACTCTATTCCCGCACCGGCCAGTATCCCGGCCATAAGCCGCATCGTTGTTCCGGAATTGCCGCAATCCAGGTCGGCATCCGGTTTTTGCAGTCCGGTTCTTCCGGCCCCCTGAATGGTAACGGTGCTGTTTTTTTGTTCAACAGCTACCCCCAGCTGCCTCAGGCAGGAGAGGGTGCTTTGCGGATCGGCAGCATCCGAATAATTTCTGATCACACTTTCTCCTTCAGCTATAGCCGCAAACATGGCAGCCCTGTGTGAAATCGATTTATCTGGTGGAAGGGTTATGCTGCCCCACAGCTTTTTTGTTCCCGAAACTTCTTGAATCATTGATTAATTTCTTTCTAACAGCCTTCGGGCCTTATCTGCAGCTTCTGTGCCCGGATAGTTATCTTTTATTTCATTCAGCACATTGACAGCGTTACCCCTGTCACCCCGGGAAATATGAATTTCCGCCGAACGGTATTTTGCTTCTGCAACCCAATCGATATACGCCTCAAACAAGACACTTACCCTGGAAAACTCGGCCAGTGCCTCTTCGTACCGGCGATCCTCCTGGTACGTACGCCCCAGCATATATTGGGCTTCGGCCCCGACATGTGTGGAACTTTTACCGGCAACTTCCGAGTAAATCTCCCTGGCCTCAACATAGCGGTCTTCGGCAAACCTGACGTTTGCAAATCCAAGCAATGCACCTTCATTATCCGGTGAGGCTTCCAGAATCGTTTCATAGTATCTTTGGGCATCGCTGATATTGTTCATAGCCAGGCTCGCTCTTCCCATGCCCAGATATGCCTGTTCGTGATGCCGGGTGCCCACGTCCCTCAGCTGGGAGTAATAGTTCAGGGAAGAACTGTATTCACCCATATTATATTTCAAATTTCCGAGGTCCGCCAATGCCGATGCCGCCCGGTCAGAGTCCGGAAATTCATCGATGAGGGTCTGATAAGTTTCTATCGCCTGATCTCTGTTATTGACCCTCAAATAGGAATCGGCCAGGTTGTAATAGGCATCCGGCAACAGGTCCTGACGGTTGGTGATCCGGATATATTGCCTGAACTCATCGACAGCTGCATTGAAATCCCCGGCCTGAAACCGGTTCTCAGCCTGCCGGAACCGGAGGCGGTCGGCTGTTTCTGAAGTAGGATTTCGTGATAGAAACTCCTCCAGAATATCCGTGCTGGAATCATCATCACCGGCCGACAGCTGAGCGTATTGTATACCATCGATTGCTTCCAGTACATAATTGCTCCGCGGGTGGTTCTCCAGTACTTTGCTGTAGGCAAAAATTGCCTCATCGTAATCCCCGGCATTATAATAGGCATCGCCTATGTTGTACTGAGCCCTTGCGGCCCATTCGGTATTTGGAAACCGTTCAATGACGGTCTGGAATTCATTGATGGACTGTTCATAATTGCCGGTATTCAGATAGATGTAGGCGACATTATACTGGGCCTGCTCACGGAGAAAGCTGTAGGGATAAATTCGCAGCAGCCTCCGGAACTCGGTAACAGCCTGAAAGTTTCGATTCATTCTGTAATAGCTGTTGGCAATCTGGAACATGGCGTAATCGCCTCCCGGCTCAGCCCCGATCGCCATATTATAATAGTCCATCGCTTGTTCATACTGGCCGAGGGCAAAATAGGAGTCGCCGATTCGAAGCTGTACATCTGTATCGTATGGATATAGAGCAATCGAGGGGGGATCGTAATTTTCCTTAAAATCAACAAACGGATCGATGGCTTTTTCAAAGTCCCCCATCATAAAATAACTCCAGCCCAGGGCATATTTTGCAGCCCCGGTAAGTTCGTGATCGGGGTATTGTTCCACAAACCTGGCATACTGCTCGGAGGCCGGCCCGTAATTGCGCAGCTGATAGTGGCTGTCGGCGCTCCAGAAAAGGGCTTCTCCCCCCAGCGCTGACCCGGATGGAGAGTTGTTATACACATACTGAAATTCCGGCTGGGCCTGCCGGTAGGCCTGGTTGCTGTATCGCACCCATGCCCGCTGGAACCGGGCCTGGCGTTTGACTACCGGATCGAGATCAACCATCTCTTCGGCAATTTCAAATGCCTCCAGGGCTCTTGTAAATTCTGCATTTGCGTAATACGCCTCGCCCAGGAACGTAATAATTCTACCCGGCTCATTTAGTTCATCAGCCCTTCGTGCCATCGGAAGCAGAATCTCGATCGCTTCCGGATACTGTCCTACCTGAAATGCCGTATGAGCCCATTCGAAGTAGGCTTCTTCCACGAAGAGACCTTCCTGGTACTTCTCGCCGAATTCCCGGAATGTTTCCAGCGCATTCCGGTAACGCCCGGCCAGTTTTTCATTAGCCCCCTTGTAGTAGAGTGCCTTGCGTGCGGTTTCGTCATCGCCCACAGCGGCCCGGGAAAACGATTCGGCTGCCCAGTGGAACATGCCCTGTTTGTGAAACACCCAGCCCAGGCCGTAATGGGCCCGCCGGGCCTCCATTCTATCATCAACACGATTGAGATAAAAGCGG
The DNA here is from genome assembly GCA_007118695.1 of Balneolaceae bacterium. Taxonomy (GTDB): domain Bacteria; phylum Bacteroidota; class Rhodothermia; order Balneolales; family Balneolaceae; genus SKRC01. The sequence goes on from SKRC01000006.1 coordinate 35,310, forward strand.
TAATGCCTGGATGCTTCATCCAGGTTGCCAAGCATGTTATAGCTTTCCGCCATCAGGTACACGGCCCGGGTTCTGCTTTCACCTGTAAGATTGGGGAGTGCGGCATCCAGGGCGGCAATGGCCTCTTCATATCGTTTTTGAAGGTAGTAAGATTCCCCGAGTGCCGTACCGATCCTTCTTGTCATGGCATCGTCGGGATAGCGATCCCGCAGCACTTCGAATGCCTCCGATGCACTTGCATACTGTTCTTCCTCAAGATAGAGCCGGCCACGGGCATACAGCGCCCTGGGCGCCCACCTTGAATCCGGGTGATCGTCAGCAATTTTCAGAAAATACCTGCGTGATTCATCAAAAAATTCCGCATCAGCGGCCGTTTCGGCCATCTGATACAACAGCTCCACTTTCTCATTGCTCCGTAAAGGCATTGCGGCAGCACGCTCAAACCAATCGAGGGCTGTCCGGTATTCGCCTTTCTGCCTGTAGGTATGCCCCAGCTCCATGAGCAGCTCACCCGAGCGGCGTGAGTGGGGATGATTCAAAACAAACTGATCGGTCTTGGTTTCAGCCAGGCCCGGATCGATTTTTGATGTCGCAAGCACCAGGTAATAGCCTGCCGATTCAGCGAGAGTGCTGTTGTCTGTCTCTTCGACTGTTTTTCTGAAATAAAGAATGGATTCGGCAAACAAGCCTTCCTGGAACAATTGGAGTGCGGTCTGATAGGTCCTGTCAGGGGATTCCTGCAGGTCCTGTGCCATAAGAACCGGCGACAGCCCACTAAAAATGAGCAGAACAGTAGCGAAGGTAAAAGTGCGAATCATCTACGTATGAAATTTTGCAGGGGAGTTAAATTGCGACAATATAGGCAGTAACGTGAAACCATCCTTAACCTTATACAAAAAGATTTGCAATTATACATCCAGGTATCGCATAAGTTCATCGGCCCGGTCACTAATATCAAATTTCAACAATTCACTCTGATCTTCGGACTGAACTTTATAACCGTGCCGGCGCAGCGATTGACTGATGCCGGATGTATCCTTGATATTCAATTTAAAAGAAACCTGGAAACTTTCTACGGATCCTTTCGGCGCTTCAACGGCAACACCTAAAATCCGTGCATTTTCCGATTCGATCAAATGCACGAGCTCACTGAGTGTATAGTCCTGGGACTCCACTTCAACTGATATGACAGAGCCGGACACAGATACATTCAGCAGCCCGGACAGGGCCTCCAATACATTTTTCTTTTCTGCTATACCCTGGTAGGTTTGATCGGAATCGATTACCGGTATAATACGCACCTCATGCATCAACATCTGCCGGGCTACTTCAAATATATGCTGGTGCGGGAAGACGGATGCAGGTGACTCAAGCGAAAGTTTTGATATTTCAATACTCTCGTCCGCCAGATCAATCAGCTGATTCAAACGAATCTGGCCGACCAGTTTACCGGTAGTCGGCTCCACAACCGGCAGACATGTCGCGTGCCAGGCGTCCATTTTTGCCAGCGCCTTCGATGCTGTATCGTTTGGAGCAAGGGGTGTAAAATCGTTATTTATGATTTTTTGAACTAACATAACTTACCGGCCTGTATGTATTTGATCGTACTTTCTCTGTGTAATTAACATCTTTTTAACTGCTCGCTGTTCCATTGAGCTCTGTAAGCAAGGCTTCCAGTTTGCTCTGGTCCGTTTTCGAGATAATTCCGCTTATTATGACTTCTTCAGGTTCAAATTGTTCCTTCTCAATAACGGCAACCTGGTGTAAAAATGCAGCCGCTTTATATTGAGTTAACGGTATTTTATACTTGAAATCAACATAATCTACCTCAATTAGAGATTCCATCCGCTTTTTTATCTTCCCCAAACCAATGCCTCTGATGGCAGAAACATAAATTCCCATGGGGTAACTGCGCTTCAACTCTATCAGTTTTTCGGGTTCCAAACGGTCAATTTTGTTAAAAACCAGTACCTTTTTCTTATCCCGGATGCCGATTTCATCCAATGTCCGGTCAACGACATCTATATATTCTTCAATGGAATTTGAAGATGCATCTACCACATGGAGCATGATATCCGACTCCCTGACCTCATCAAGTGTGGATTTAAAACTCTCAATCAGGTTGTGGGGCAACTTTCGTATAAAACCGACCGTATCGGATAGCAGAATGGAATGATTTTCCAGCTCCAGTCTGCGAACCGTCGAGTCGAGTGTTGCAAAAAGCCGGTCTTCTGCCAGTACATTGGTTTCTGTGAGCGTATTCATAAGGGTCGATTTACCCGCATTGGTATAGCCGACCAGGGAGACACGCGGCAAATCACTTCTGCCTTTACGCTGTGTACTGCGCTGCGTATCCAGTTTTTCAAGTTTTTCCTTGAGAACAGAAATCCGTTGCCCGATCAACCGCCTGTCGGTCTCAATCTGAGTTTCTCCGGGCCCCTTGGTTCCGATCCCCCCCTTTTGCCGCGAGAGGTGAGTCCAAAAACGGGTAAGCCGCGGCAGCAGGTATTGCAGCTGCGCGAGTTCTACCTGCGTTTTGGCAGCCGATGTTTTGGCCCGGGAGGCAAAGATGTCCAGGATCAGCCCGCTTCGGTCCAGCACTTTCGATTTCGTGCTTTGTTCGATGTTTCTGACTTGAGTCGGCGTCAGGTCATCGTCAAATATGAGCAAATCAATATTCAGCTCCCCCACAATGGCTTTCAATTCCTGCAATTTTCCCTTGCCTACGTAACTGGTCGGGTCCGGATGCACCCGGTTTTGCAGAATTTTATCAACGGTATTGGCACCGGCTGTAGCCGTTAATAACTCAAGCTCGTCAATATAGTCCTTTGCCTGCCAGCGAAATACATCAACCCCATAGACGCCAACCAGCAGGGCTCTTTCTTTTTCTAAATGATTGGATTTAACTTTTTCTAACAAGCAATTATATCTCTGTTGGTTTAATTGGTATTGAGTACTATCATAAATCCGATGTTCCGTTTATATATCTGCACACTTAAACTTAAACGGAGCGTTTATCGTACTGTCCTCACATCAATAAACGATTCAATCTCAGGACTGATTGTCTGGCCCAGCTTATAAGATACGATTTTTTTGAATTCCTCATTCTTATGCGCGGGAACTTCCAATTCAAGCCGAATGCATCGGTTTACATTTTTTTCGTTATAACCCCGATCCTGGTAGATAAAGATATACTCTCTTGAAGGACCGGTTGATTTTACCACAAAATCAGTCATCAGGTACCAGGGAACCGTTTGAGAAGGATCATTGATATTTTTGACGATCCCATGATCCGTGATGTACCGTTTTGAGGCCAAAAAGCTGGCACAGAACCAGTTCAGGCCAATCCACGCATAGCATCCGACAATCGGGTAATACTGAGTGAGAGACATCTGGTAGACAGCGCTGCTGAGCACGAGAGTGGAAAAGAGGAAAACAGTGGCAAAAATCGGGTAACCCCACATTTTACCGGCTTTCCAACTCATACGGACATTCCTGAGCCGGGCTGCATTCAATATCGAATAGGCCGACAGAAACGTGGATCCGAGTGTAAATCCTGCCAGGATCAACACAAAAACCCCATGAATGTCCGTTGTAATATACATAACTGTGAATTACGAATGGTTTAAAGCCCCGGCCATTGGAGCGGAAACAACCAAATTAACATCAAATTGATACCCCATCTGCTTGCGGCGGGGCAGTTCATTTACTGAATCGACTCCGCCTTAAATAAACGAGCTACAAACGATTCCGTCAACAAAAAAATAATTGCCATGACAATAAACCAAAACCAAATTTCATGTCCCATCCCGGCGGCCTGCATTTGCTCGGCGATTTCCGCCTCACTTCCGGCAATTCTCTGTAACGATACCGATTGAAAATGTTCTGCAAGCAGATCTTTCAGGTCCTGGTCTTCTAACGCTTCGAAATCCGACTCCATTGCATCCTGATTTACCGCAAATACAAATTTTTCCTCCTCTGCGGTCAGCTCAATAAAGCCGGGCGACCAATCTTTGGCTTCATCACTGACAGTGAGCCCCTGGAAACCAGTCCTTCGTTCAGGGATAATTTGCTGCTCATCTATATGCAGGGCCACATCCTCCGGTGAGCCGGACAGTTGAAATTCAAACCGTTCGCTTAGTGTATGTTCGAGAAACCCGCCACTTTCGCTCGTGGCCAGGTAGAGGACCGATCGGTAAAACAGGGGGGCAAAAATCGGTTTGATCGGGAAATTCGACCAACCCGGGTCCGACCCGATGGCTGAGACCATCAACCGGCCGTCGCCAAACCGCTGCTCCAGGAACAGGGTTTCACCCTGCTCTGAATTGAGCAGGCGGTAACTCCCGGATCCGCCCGATGGCTCCAGGCGGTAGTAGTAGAAAATTTCCGGCAGATTTACCCTCAGCTCTTCATCTTCGGATTTGTCAAAAATCTCATCGAGTAACGGATGTCCTTCTCGCAGTGATGAGAGCCTGTCAATGCCGTTAAACGAGCCGTAGCTTCCCTCTACACCGGTATAACGGCCGACATTCGTGCGTTCAAGGAATCGGTTATACGATTGGAGTTCTCCGCCTGATGAAGGCAGAAACAGAAGGCCGCCGCCCATCTGGATATAATGCACCAGATCGTCTATGATATAATCGGGAATGTTCTTTACTCCATCCAAAAGGATGGCATCCGGGGTTCGGCTGCCGGCAAAAAGATCGGAATCCCAGTCCACTTTTTCGATTTCAAGAAGTTCATTGGCCGAAACAGCGGCCTCCAGCACCGGGGAGAGGTAAGAGGAGAAACCGGCATCCGATGCCTGTTCATCCTGAACCTGCAGGATGCGCCTTTTTTCGGGTATCTGAATGGAGAAAAATCGCCGGTTGTCGAAAGTCAGCTCATCGCCTTCCAGCAAAAAGGAGCCTTTCAATGCACCATCTTCTCCGGGTATCACTTCAAAGGTGAAGTCTTCGTTTTCACCGGCTTCAAGATTCACCGCATGCTGGCCTTCCATCTCATCCATGTACTCCAGGCTCAGAAAATGATTCCTGACCGCCGAACTGCCGAAATTTTTCACAGAAACGGAAATCGCCACCGGCTGATCCCGGCTTAACAACTCACTGTCGAGCTCCATCCCCGTTATGGCAACATTGCCCTGTCTCTCCTCACCGACGGTAATGACACTCACATCATATTCCCCGGCAATAGCCGCCTCGATCTCATGGAGCGGATCAAACTGACTGGCCTGGGCATCGGTAACCAGGTAGATTTTCTTTACCGGCTGCGGAGCCTGTTCCAGCCGGTATACCAGGGTCCGGAGATTATCAGCCAAAATATTGCCTTTGTTGACCGTCTCTATCTCATTCAGCCGCAGGCCGGCCGCACTGCGTGTGAGTGCAGGCTGATCCAGCGATTCCCCATTGGTCACCTCCAGCAAAATACGGTCTTCATTTTGAGAGTTTTCAATAATATGTGATGCCACTCGTTTTACCTGATCGATAAACGGGCCATTGCGGTCGACCTGGTCCATGCTGGGGCTGTTATCAACCAGAATCCCGATGGCAGCCGGCTGACCCTGATTAGCAGTCCCGCCCAATTCCGAGGGTATAAAAGGTCTTGCAAGTGCGAAACAGAGCATCAAAATGGCAGCCGATCGCAATAACAATAGCAGCCAGCGTTTGATTTTGATTCTTTTCAGGGCACTTGCCTTCAGGCTGTCGAAAAAAGTAAGCGTGGAAAAACGTACTTTTTTCGGCTTTCTCAGGTTAATCAGATGGATCAGCAATGGCACTGCAACCGCCAGAAGGGCTATTAATAAGAATGGATTTAGAAAAGTCATTTTGTAGCAAAAGTTCTTACTTTACCGGTGCAACAGCTATGAAACAAAATTACGTATTTTGAATAAGCTATGGCTATAACCGTACGTTATCAAACTTATTATATAATTTGACTCGAAATTTGACCCAAATGCAAAGATGGTTTTCCCTATTGCTGGGCTTCAGCCTGATCTTATTTGCCTGCAAGCCTGATACCCCGTCGTCGTGGACAGAGATGGTTCCCGAGCGGACTCCGTTTTTAATCATACCGGAGGATAACACCAGCCTCACCCAGATGCTGAATGCGCCATACATGCCCCTGTTTGAAGATATGAGTACCTCTGCCATTCAGCTGACTGGTGAACTGATCGAAGATAGCGAGGCAGACATCCCCCTTCTGGCCATCCTTCTCTACCCCGACACGTCCAACGATTGGAAGCCGGTTTGGGTAACAGAAACCCTGTCCGGCCTGGTCCGTCATCTTACACGAAGATACCAGCAGCCTTTTGCACAAAACCAGTACCATTTCAAAGGCCATACCATTGAGAAACTTTTTATTTCAAACCGTACTTTTTACGTCCTAGAAACCGGGCCTATTACACTCGTAAGTGAATCAAGCCTGGGCATTGAGGATATGCTGCGCACATTATACGGCGAAATGGAAGCGATGGCCCTTTCGGGCGATGATACCCGGCCGGGATCCTATATCGTCAATACACCGAGCCTGGAACGCTGGGTGGAACAGTTGGCGCAGGTCGCCTATCGCCCCTTGCTACTGAATGCCTTCGACGGATCCGGGCCCATGTCTGCCCAGCTCAGCGAGAACAATCCGGATGACTCGATTCTATGGAATCTGAAAGGATCGATGGCCATTGACGCGAACCCTTCTACGTTGATCCGAAGTATCTCGGCTCCATCGAAAGAGCTTCAGCTGGACCGGTATATATCCACCAATGCAGCGGCTTTTTCCATTTTTCAGCTCGAACCCAGAATGGTTCCCCCGGATGGAGAGCCCACGGGAGGACTCGATGAATATTTATCCGAAAACAGCGGTGTTTTCCGGGACATCGCCTCTCTGCTCAATGACGAAGTTGCATTTGTGGCTTTTTCGGAATCGGGATTCATGTCCTCGAGCGAATTTCTTTTTCTCCGCCGGCTCGATGATCCGGCTGATTTCCGGCTCCGGCTGAACAGCCTGGTCTCCGAGGGGCTCATTCAAAGAGATGGCAGTACTTATATGATCAACAGTCCCTGGCTCGGTAATTTGATCGCGTCGGACATGGCGATGATCGGGAATTTTTACCTCAGTGTAACCGGAAATACTGCCGCCATTTCCCGCAGCAGAAATCTTGCAGAAAGTGCCGGGTTGGATCACAACAGGCGCCGGGTTGTATACTACGATGACCACTATATCCGGATACGTGAAAATCTGCCGGAAGTTATGAGCTCATTTACGTATGTGGATACTCCGGACTTCAACAGTTATATCCAGCCATGGCTGTATCCTCAAAATTATTTTGATGTACTTAGCTCGAACCTGGAGATTCTTACCATCACCACTTCCCGGGCCAGCAATAATTCCCCTCTGAAAGTTGATATAACCAGTTATCCGCGGGAAACCACCGATGCCCCATTCATAGAAAGATGGGTCTATCCTTTTACATCGGAAATAACGGGGAAACCGGTGCTGGCGAATATTGGAGGGAGTTCACGTGAAGAAATTATTTTCTCGGCAGAAGACGGAAGCGTGTACGCCATTGCATCCGATGGTACCGTTGTTACCCAGGCATCCACATCACCGGATACCCCTGTCGGATCGCCGGTCGTCTATGACTGGTATGGAAATAATCAGAATGTGATTCTTCAGGCTGCCGGCCGAAAAATTTATGCCTGGAACGAAGTGGGCTCTTTGCTCCCTAATTTCCCGATGGAGTTGGATGAAGACATTACAACTCCCATCCAGGTTCAGGATGTCACCCGAAACGGAGTCGCTGAAATAATCGTTGCCACCGCCGACCGTAACGTACACATACTCGATGCACGCGGTGATAACATCTCTGGATGGCCACAGACAGCCAACAGTGTGATCCGGTCCAAACCTCTTATAACTCAATACGACCAGCAGCGGGTACTGTTTGCATTTGCGGAAAACGGTTTGCATGGATGGGAGATCAACGGTTCGCGCAAGGAGGGATTTCCTGTCTTTATAGAATCGCAGTACAACGGCTCGCCCGTTATTCATAACGATCATATCCTCGGGTCGGCTTCCGATGGCAACCTCTATGCAACCGGGCCTTCAGAACTTTTTGCGGATTCCCTGGTGGCTTCATCGGCAGGCGACTCCCTGGTAACTCAATCCCTGAATGTTTCCAATAACAGCCTGAACAGTACACCTGTGGTGTTTAATGAAATGATACGGGTTGATGAACAACTCGTACGGGAAGATTTGATATTGACGCAAAGCAGCAACGGATCCATTATTATTTTCAATACCGACGGCAAGCTGCGTTTCACTCAGAATATGGGGCAGCCCGGTTCTGAAAATGTCTCTCCCCAGATTCTGGATATCAATCGCAACAACCGAAAGGATGTCGTCGCTCTGGCTGATTTCGGACGTCTGTATGCCTGGGATCTGATCTCCGGGAACAGAATTTACGACTTGCCGACCAGTGGAATGAGGTATCCGATAATCTTTGACCTCAACCGCGACGGCAATATGGAGATCATCGCACAAACCCGTGAAGGCCTCCGGACCTGGACGGTCTTTCGTCCGGCTGAGCGCGGAGGCACCGGAGTAGGAGAGTAGCGCGAAATTTACAAAAAGCGGGGATACATGATATCTCCTCCTTGAGGGGAGACAATTGAAGTGCGTCCAGCACTTCAATTTGTGGGGTGTTCTGTAAAGGCACTCCGTTACATGGAATTCATTTAACGACCTTTGTCGATACCTGAGAACACCCCTCACGATCAATCGGGAACATCCGATTGATCGATCTCCCCTCTGGGAGATGTCCTTGTTACAACGCATCGGCGAGGGCCTCTTCCAGGTTTTCGAATTCGAATTCAAACCCGCTGACCTGCAATTTTTTCGGCTGAACCCTGAGGCTGCTGACCACCGGCGTTGCAGATTCCCCGAGTACGGTATTCAAAACAAACTCAGGCACCCGGAAAAAGGAAGGGCGATTCAAAACTTTTCCCATCACATCAGCCAGTTCATTCATGGTAACCTGCTCCGGACTGCAGGCGTTATAGGGGCCTTCAAAATCCGGATTCTCAACCGGATGGAGTATAGCCCGGCAAAGATCCTGCATATGTATCCAGGGCACATACTGCCGGCCGCTTCCAATCGGCCCGCCGACAAACAGAAGGAAGGGCGGTTTCATTTTTTCAATCATGCCTCCACCATCCTGCAGGGCCGGTGAAATTCGGACAATGGCTGTGCGAATGTCCAGATCCGCTGCCTTAAGCGCCTCACGTTCCCAGTCGATACATAGTTTTGCCAGAAAATCATCCCCCGCTTCGCTGGATTCATCCAGCAGCTGATCACCTCTGTTTCCATAATAACTGATCCCCGAGGCCGAGATAAAAATTTCCGGTTTTTTATCTGCCTTTTCCATCGCTTCCACAAGGGTTCTTGTGGTATTCAGCCGGCTCTCACGCAGGGCTTTTTTAACGGCATCGGTCCACCAGATTTTAAACAGGTTCTCTCCTGTCAGGTTGATAACCACATCGGCATCATTCATGGCTTGTGGCAGGTCATCGTTCCAGCTGATGAATGTTTGATTCTTAGCCTGTTCACCACGGTACCTGGCAGGATTCCGGGTAAGCACCGTAACGTTGTGGCCTTCTTGTAATAGCATCTGTTTCAGATTGGACCCTATAAAGCCGGTCCCCCCCGCAATCAAATAATTCATATCGAATTCCTCATTTTAGGATCAATAACAATCAGAATTGCAAAATAACTCCCGGCATAATGTTTAATGGATAACGAATTATTGTTACCCTTAACATAACGGGTGTATCTATTCCTGTTTGATGTACACAGAATCACTATACGATTTAAGTAATCGCAATAATATTACAGGTCTAATAAATCAATTTCAGATAGAGGTAAACAACCGGCGCACACAGTATCAAGGCGTCAAATCGGTCGAAAAAACCGCCATGGCCGGGCAGCAGGTTTGATGAATCCTTGACCCCTGCAATGCGTTTGAGCCGGCTCTCCAGCAGGTCCCCGGCAGGGCCGAAAATGCTGACAAGAATCACCATCGGAATCGTATATAGCAACTCAACGGGAAAGGGGTTTGCCAAACCATATGCAATCATAAGGCCTGCAAAGGCCCCGGCAAATCCCGACCAGAACCCTTCCCAGGTTTTATTCGGGCTGATTGTGGGCGCCAACGGGCGTTTTCCAAAATTTTTCCCGCCGAAATAGGCAAATACGTCGTTGCCCCAGATCATCAGGATCAGGGCATAGGTAAACCACAAACCCGCCTGATCAGGTTCGATGAGTCTTACTTCATAGAAAAAGAATAGCCCGAGTGGTGCATAAAGCCCACAAAAAAGCGTAGCCAGCCAGCGGTTGGAATAGCGGCTGCTGCGGTTGATCAAAGCCCAAACGGTTGCGATCAAAATGGGAATCGACAGGGTAATGATCAGCCATCCGGGCTGATATGAAACCGTCCAGAAAAACAGGCCCAGCAACAGGGCAAGTACTGTCACAGCCTTCTGATTCATTTTCTCAAACATCCGGGTCATCTCAAAAAGAACCATGATGGCTATGCCTGCGGCAAACAGTTCAAACACAGTCCCGCCCACCCAAATCAGGTAGAGAAAAAATGCAGCAGCCGGTACCCCGAAAAGAACACGTCGGCTTAGTTCACTCAAGGTTCCCCCTCATCATCAACATCCGGATTATCATCATCCGGATTGTCCCATCCCTGCCCGGAGCCTTCAAAGTCGGCATCATCCAGGTCGCTGAGTGCTTTTCTGGCTTTAGCCTCAAATTCCTTTGGCACATACAGATAGACCATGGATGTTTCCCCTATATTCAGGCTGTAGGCAGAATCCCGTTTAGACAAAATATTGGAAGGTATTTTCAGGTTCGAAAGATAGTTCTTGGCCATAGCAACTTCATACTCCGTTCCTCTTTCCATGATGCAAACCCAATTTTCTATATCCCGCGGACCTGGTGCGTCAAAAAAACCCATAATTCATTTATTGAGTTTTCGATTGCCTGTATAGCATCCTGATCAACCCTGCAGTCAACACGATGCTTAATAGTAACATCCATATTGGCGGCGCCGTTTCTGGCGACATTTCGGCAAATGCCAGCTCTGGATAGTAGGTTGCCAGCAGTACCGCACTGCCGTTATTGATAAAATGAGCGGCGATTGCCGGAAGCAGACTACCACTCAGCCAAGTGACAAGTGCCAGCAGGATACCCAATGTAGCCAGCGGAAGTAAATTGGTGAGTTGGAGATGGAACAGGCCGAATAACAGGCCCGATACCAGGATGGCAGGCCAGACTCCCCAGCTTTTTTCAAATGCACTCTGCACATACCCCCGGAACATCACCTCTTCACAGATCGCCGGTACCAGGGCGATGTTGATCAGGGCCATAAGGAGCACGCCGTCGCTGGTCAGGAATCCTTCAATCATCTCATACTGGGACCTCTGCATTTCCTGCAACACTTCCGGAACCGGGAGCAGCGAATTCAGATAACCGATATACCATACTGCCGGTTGAACGATCACAAAAAGCACGGCAGTGATTCCAATCATAACTCCGGTATTCGAGTATGTACGGAATCGCAGAAACGACTTCCGCTCCGGTTTTGATACGTGCAGGCCGGCCACCAGGTAGGAAGCCAGACCCAGAAACAGAATCTGGCCGGTGCTGTTGCCGATAAAGAGAAGGTCAAGCCGCTCGTTGAGCATGCCGAGAAAATCGGCACCGGGTTCCAGCCCGCCGGAAATGATAATCAACGTGACTGCAACGATAGCGGCTGTCGCCTGAAAAAGGATGAACGCGACGACAATCCAGATCATGGCCACTGCCCAGTGACTGAACCCGTTTCGTTCAGCCCATGAACGGCCGGCTTGTAATGGAGTATGTTGTGATGCGTCCTGATTTAGATTCATTGATCAAGTTTAACCTGCATTATTCACAAAAATATTTATGATTGGTTTTAACCGATTGTTTACCAAATAGATACCTCAAATAAAGCTCACATATTTTACAACATTTTGTCTAACGCTGCGACATTTACCCGTGTACTGCGTTAAAGTTCAAAATGCTTTATCAGCGGACTATGGTACGCTTCATGCGCATTTTGAACTTCGCCTTGCACACAAGTAAATCTCTTGGTGAATAATGCAGGTTAGAAAGTCTCTTCCTCTTTGGCAGCAAAGAGTTTTACACCCAGCATGCCGGTCAGCAAATTGAGGATGCCGGTAATCGGTATGCCCAAAAACAGTTGCTGAGTGATCGAGGTATCCGTTATACCGGCTGCCATCTGGTCGATCATTTGATCACGGGTATCGGCAGGCAAATCCATCGCTTCAACATTTTCAATAACACTTTCCAGGAGTTTTTCGGTGTAATCGGGATCAATGGTCAGCCATAATTCATTAAGCAACGTGCTGGCAACGACGATGACTGCGCCGGTGAGAAACCCGATCAGCGCCCCCCGGCCCATCTTCAGATGAGCCGATACATCTTTGGTAAAGTGCCAAACGGCCACCAGGCCTCCCACGCAGGTGGCCAGGCAAACGACCACACTGCTCATCATCAAAGGGCTGAACAGGGAGCCGGTTGGCTCGGAACCGATCTGTATATAACCGAATGCAATATTTATAACGAACCCTATCAGGCTGAAAATGCCACCAATGATCAATACGGATGGCCAGTAATTGCCTTCCTGTGCGGATGAATTTTCGTAATTTACCGGATCTGTCTGTTGCATAACTCAAGTTATTGGTTGGTAGTTTTGTTGAATTGGTCTGCAATCATGCTTACGAGAGCAATCCCGAGAAAGATACCCAAAATAAATCGAGTGAAATTGGTGCTGTTCCAAACGGCGAATTGACCGGCAATAAAATCGATAATCTGAATGACTACAGCAACCGCGAGTATCAATCCCGGCCATTTTTTACTGACGGTCACCGTCATAAGATATGGAACCAAAAGCCAGGCTGCCAACAGGCCGGCAAAGATTCCAAAACAACGGGTGTTAACGGCCATTGGCACTTCATTCAGATGAAATGAACGCTCCGGCATTTGATGGCAAACGCCATGGAAAGCCCTGTATTGCCAGGAGGTATAATCAAGGGGGCGATTCCAAATACCGTTGCCCAGGGAGGCGATAAAAATGAACATCAACCCGGCGAGAATGGCCGTGTAAAGCCTTTTATAGCGCATGTTAATCTGAAACGGACTTCAGACTCTTGAGAAAATGATCCGGAGCGCGGCAGGGACGCCGGGTTTCGGCATCGGAGAAAGCCAGGGTTACCTGCCCCAGAACATGGGGTTGTTCACTTCTTTCGGTAAATACCTTGTAGTAGGTATGCAGCCGCACCAGGGGCATATCGAACACCATTACATGCACATCCATTTGTTCATCGTAATGGACCGGGGATTTATACTGCAGGGCCGCATTGACCACCGGCAGCATCACCCCTTCCTCCTCCAGCATTTTGTAGGGAAGCCCAAGATTTCTGATCATTTCGGTCCGGGCCACTTCAAAGTATTCGAGATACCTGCCGTAATAGACATACCCCATTCTGTCGGTTTCACCATACCGGCTGCGCATCCTGTGAACATAGGTATGGATCGGTTCATGTTCCGGAAACCGGACAAGATGAGAATCACGCTTGTTCATTAGATTTGATCTGCTCTTTAACCGTCCAGTCTCCCATTGCAGCGTATTTTTCAATCCTGCCATCCACCAGCTGATCGGGATTCAGTTTTTTCAGCCTGTCCAGGCTTTCAAGCAACTGGTTTTTTAATGCGCCGGACGCCTTATCCCAATCACGATGTGCGCCTCCAAGCGGTTCCGGGATCACTCCGTCAATAATGTTAAGTTCCTTCAGGTCGGTGGCGGTCAGTTTAAGTTCCTTTGCTGCCTGCTCTTTATACTCCCATGTTTTCCAGAGAATCGAAGAGCACGATTCGGGTGAGATCACCGAATACCAGGTATTTTCCATCATATAGACCTCATTCCCCATACCGATGCCCAGTGCCCCTCCGCTGGCGCCTTCACCGATGACAACGGAAATAATCGGGACCCGGAGCATGGCCATCATTTTTAGATTACGGGCAATCGCTTCCGCCTGTCCTCTTTCTTCGGCTTCCAGGCCCGGGAACGCCCCAGGGGTATCGAGCAGGGTTACAACCGGCACCCCGAATTTTTCGGCAAGTTTCATCAGGCGATACGCTTTGCGGTATCCTTCCGGGTTGGCCATCCCGAAATTCCGGTACTTGCGGTCTTTCGTATCACGGCCTTTTTGATGCCCCATGATCATAACCGAACGGCCGTCGATGGTGGCGAATCCCCCGACCAAGGCTTTGTCGTCGGCAAAATTCCGGTCGCCATGCAGTTCCACAAAATTATCGGTGATGTGATGAATATAGTCAAACGTGTATGGGCGTTCCGGATGCCGGGCCAGCTGCACGCGCTGCCACCGGGTCAGATTGGTAAAAATCGATTCCCGGAGCTGATCCGCTTTTTCACGCAGCCGGTTGAGTTCCGGCTTCAGCACCTCATCACTTACCGAGAGCTCGTGCAATTCCTCTATTTTCTTTTCCAGGTCAGCGATCGGTTTTTCAAAATCCAGATATTGCATAGGTTCATTCTTTCATTTATTAATGCTGTAATATAGTAAGGATTTGGGACTTGCGAATCGTTCACCGGGCCCCGGTCAAAATTCTGCCGGTATACGCCTCAACGTTTGAGTTTTCATTGCATTCATCAATTCGGGCATATGTCTATGCACTTAATGATGCAAAAGTTCCCTGAAAGAGCCAAAAAATCCCTTACTTTTTAATCTCCATTCGTTCTGCAAAATAGTCACAAAAATCGCGCATGTCGCCGCTGATTTTCTCATCGTTAATCGACTGCTGCAACGTATCGGCCATTGTGGCAAGCGTCTGATGGAAAAATATTTTCATCTCATCAACCGTCATCTGTTTTGTCCATAAATCCAGGCGGAGGGTATCTTTTTTGTTGTGATCCCAGAGCGACAGGATCATGGAACGGCATTCAACTTTTTCCGAACCCGGCTCATCTGTCGCATCCCATACAATATTTTCCGGGATGTTGTCCTTGTCGAGTTCAACGGTAATGTTTATTTCTTTTTTTTGATCAGCCATCTGTCTCAGGTTGTGGTTTGCAGTTTTTTCTCAATGTCTCGAGTACTTCCGAGAAATCTTTCGGTAGATTTGAATCGAATTCCATGTATGTTTCCTTGCCGGGGTGATAAAATCCCAGGGTTTTTGCATGCAAAGCCTGCCTTGGCAAAACGGTGAAAAGCCTCTGAAACATGGTTTTCCGGCTGCCCGTATTTTGGCCGTACCGGACGCTGTCACCGCCATAGGTCGTATCCCCAAAGATATAATACCCTTCATGTTGCATGTGAACCCGTATCTGGTGTGTGCGGCCGGTCTCCAGGTTGATTTCGACCAATGCCAGGTAATCGAAATACTCCAGGACCCTGAAATGGGTTACAGCCGTTTTGCCTCTGTCTTCAGGCAACACCGTCATCACTTTACGGTCTTGCGGTGAGCGGCCAATATTGCCTTTGATCGTTCCTTCGCGGGGTGGCCTGCCCCAAACAATCGCCCAGTAGGTGCGGTCAACATCTTTTTTTGCAAACTGTTTGCTTAAACGCGAATGCACCTCATCATTCTTGGCCACGACCAGCAGGCCGCTTGTATCTTTATCCAGCCGGTGGACTATACCGGGGCGCAGTGTCTCCTGGTCTGCAGCAGAAAGATTTTGATTTGTGTGATACAACAGGCCGTTGACAAGCGTCCCCTCCCAGTTCCCGTAAGCCGGGTGCACAACCATATCGGCGGATTTATTCACAATCAACAGATCCTCATCTTCATATACAATATCCAGATCCATTTTCTCCGGGTTGGCAACCGGTGGCGGAGGCGCAGGCAAACTGATCTCAATGACATCCCCCGGACGTATGATATAGGATGATTTTTCAACGTTCCCGTTCACAAGAACATACCGTTCCTTTATGGCTTTCTGAACCTTGGTACGGGTGGCATTCTGCACAAAAGACGTGATGTACTTATCAAGCCTTATTTCGGAATGCTGTCCTTCAGGGACCTGAAGCATGTATTCCGTTTTGTCGGGATTTTCTCTTTTAACCAGCATAACTCACAAGATAAAAATTATGTTCACCCCATTTAAAAAGAGTTTTTACTCTCAGCCTGGCACATGCAAAGGCAAGACCGTGTATTAATCAACTAACAAATCCGGTTGCCGGTGCAGTTTCATAGACACGGAGAGTGATTTTAAACATCGTTTTACAGCGCCCATAACGGAATCTTTTTCCGGTAAGGCGTATATATATATACACTTAAAGAAGGATTATTCATTCCATGGCCAAATAAATAAAAAATATTGAACTTTTTGTGTAAGGATTCGGGTTTAGACCGATCATACATAGTGTGACTCATTCATTAAGAGAGCCGAAACAAGAGTTCTTTACGGTGAATGATGCAGTAGTAAATATCAATTTCAGCGTAAATCGGGGGATTACTCGGGGAGACTTTTTTTGGATCAAGAGAGAGTCATATAATTCCGTCAGTTGGATTTCTCAAGAAATTCCGGCTGGCGGTTTTTTATTTTAACGGCCATCCGGCTGATGTAACAAGCGATCGGATCCAAAAACTCAGGCTGCCCGCGCATGGCTTCTTGTAGCTTTTTCATAGTAAAAGCTGATGCCGCTCTTTCATATGGTTATAGAAACCGGAATAACATTTTATTTTATGAACATATGCCGGCAGACGGATCCCTGTTTTTGCAATCAAAAAAGCATAGCTGCCGGAGAATTCTTTGATGAGACCCGGCGGCCTGATTTTTCCGGGTTTTTCAAACAATTTTTTTATCAAATTGCCCGGCATTTGTATACTTTGTGCCTGGATTGGATCTTAAAATGTGGCCAAATATGACCGGTTAAACCAACTGATTTGTATGATTAAATCTCTTTATATAAAAGATTTTGCGCTGATCGATGAACTCGAGGTTTCCTTTGAAAGGGGGCTGAACATATTGACCGGACAAACCGGGGCGGGAAAGTCCATCATCATCGGGGCACTTAATATGATACTCGGCGACCGGGCAGATACAGAAGTGATCCGGCAGGGGGCAGCAAAAGCGATCTGCGAGGCTGTGATCACCGTAGAAGAGAATGCCCATATCGAAGACATTTTACAGGAACATGCCGTGGATTTTTCCAGGGATCTGATTCTGCGGCGTGAAATACGCGATACGGGCAGCCGGGCTTTTATCAACGATTCCCCGGTTACGATAGCCGTCCTGAAAATGGTCGGCGACTACCTGGTAGATCTGCACGGCCAGCATGATCATCAATTTTTACTAAAGGATGAAAATCACCGGGCAGTGATTGATGATTATGAAGCCATTCGACCTCTTTTGAAAGAATACCGCAAGCATTACAGGGAGATGGCTGAGCTCCGGAATGAACTCAGGGCATTGAGGCAAAAAGAGTATGATCTCAGGGAAAAGTCAGAACTCTATCAGTTCCAGGTAAACGAGCTGGAAGAAGCCCGGCTTGATCCGGATGAGGAGCATGAACTTGAAGCTGAAATGAATCTGCTCGACAATGCAGAAGAACTCGATATGAAAGCTGCTGCTATTACCGAGTTGGGAGAAGGTGAGGAGCTGAGCCTGATAGATTTGCTGAATACGCTCAAAATTCACCTGGAAGACCTGACCCGGATAGAACCTGAATTTGAAAGTTACCTTGATGAGGTCAACAGTGCCAGAATCAGCATACAGGAAGCTGTTCAATTTACCGAACGCTACCGTAACGGAATTGAGTTCAATCCGGAACGCCTGGAAGAGTTGCGGCGGCGGCAGGCGGAGCTGAACAGGATTCAGAAAAAGTACAGGCGGGATATCCCCGGCCTGATCAGTTATCTGAATGAAATCAAGGCCGAGCTCAACCTGGCGGAAAATTTTGATGTTGAAATCGAAAAGATTGAAAATAAGATTGATGATAAAGCCAAAGAATTGAAACGGAGTGCTGTTGCTCTTCACCAGCAGCGCATCGATACCGGGCGGCAGCTTTCTTCGGCCATCGAAGACAGGCTGCAACATCTCGGCATTCCTCACCCGGCTTTTGAAGTGCGGGTAGAGTGGATGGTTTCCGGGGGCGGCTGGTTTGACGTCGAAGGCCGTGCAGTTGAATGCACGGAAGATGGGTGCGACGATCTGCTGTTCTATATATCAACCAACAAAGGGGAGGAGCCCAAACCTCTGGCAAAAATTGCATCGGGCGGTGAGGTAAGCCGTGTGATGCTCGCCCTTAAATCGATCCTCGCCCGGGAACAGCAGCTGCCGGTGATGATTTTTGATGAAATCGATACGGGAATCAGCGGCCATGTTTCGGAAAAAGTAGGCAGGGTGATGCGCGAACTGGCGCATCATTGCCAGATCATCGCCATTACCCATCAGCCGCAGATCGCCAGCCAGGCGCACAAACATTACATGGTGGAAAAAGCCGAGTCTGACGATCGCACGGTCACGCGCATCATCCCGCTGAGTGATGAAGAGCATATTCGTGAGGTAGCCGGACTGATGAGCGGGGAGCAGATCACCGACTCGGCCCTCGACAATGCCAAGGAGTTGATCCGGAAAAGCACCTTTTCCAATTAATGGGGATTTCAATGAAATCAGATCTCTGAAAATCTGAATGTAGTCATGGCCTGTATTTCTCACCAAACCCCGGCAGCGGTGAACCGTACGATCCGGGCCATCTATCCCGATTTAACCGGCAAGAAAAAGTCGGATAAAACTTGACAAAGTCATATCATTCGGGGTGGGAATACGGGTCATCAGAAAAAGACCTAACGGTATTTTACGTCCATTTGAAACGCTGAAAATATGGTTAAGCCCTTTTTTTATCCCTGAACAGGGGGGCAATATGCCGATACGTAGTAACGCGAAGCGAAATGGCACATACTGACCCCGGGGTCAAATTCACCGGAATAAGGGTCAGTTTCGGCCGGAATAGGGGGGGACTTTAGACCGGAATAACCAGACAGACATTTTATGGAAAAAAAACATTCACAAAAATTTGTAGACCTGGTCAATGAAGCCTTGAACCGGGTGGATGAAATCTCACCGGCTGAAGTAGTCTCGCGATTACAAGCCGGGGTGAGTTTTGAACTGATTGATGTTCGTGAGGCAGACGAATATGAATCGGGGCATATCCCCGGGGCCCGGCACCTGAGCAAAGGCATTATTGAACGCGACATAGCAGATCATGTACCCGATACCGACCGGGAGATTGTTCTCTATTGCGGGGGCGGATACCGGTCGGTCCTGGCCGGCGACAATCTCCAAAAAATGGGCTACAGCAATGTAAAGTCCATGGCCGGCGGCTGGCGGCAGTGGAGAGAAAATGGATTTGAAAGCCTCAGATGATGCAGCGGTCGAGGATCTGCGCCGGATGAAGGGCGGATCTCCCGGTGCCATCGGAGATCTGGTGGCGGCAGGAGAATCCGGGGGCACAAATGACCTCCTTCTCTTCCAGTTTTCGCACCGCCGGGAAGAGAAGCTGTTCGCCGATCTGCATGGAGACATCATAATGGTTTTTGGTATACCCGAAACTTCCGGCCATACCACAGCACCCGGTTTTCAACTCCGAAATATCAAAACCACACCGGTCGAAAAGTGTGATCAGCGGATCATTGCCGACCAGCGCTTTGGTGTGGCAGTGCCCATGCAGCGACACCCGTGTTTTGCCGGGATACACCCTGTCGGTATGAGTGGGGTTCTTTTGAAAATGATCGGCCATAAACTCCTCCCAGAGCCAGGTCTGTTCCGATATCGTTGTTACGGCCGGCAACTGCTCATCATCGCAAAGATCCAGGTACTCATCCCGGAGCGTGAGAATCTCCGACGGCTCCAGGCCAATGATCGGCACCCCCTCCTCCGCCAGCGGATGCAATGATTTGATATTGGCATCACAAATGTCTTTGGCGCGATCCACCAACCCTCTGGAAATTTGGGGCCGGCCGGTTGCCATCACCTCCGGAATGATCACATCATACCCCATCCGCTTGAGAACCCTGCAGGCCGATTGTGCGATTTCCGGTTCATGGTAGTTGGTGAACAGGTCAACCAGAAGCGCCACCCTATCCTCACTACCCCGTTCATAAACAGCCCTGTTGGATTGGTACCAGCTGCTGAACGTCTGCCGGGCAAAGTTTGGCAATACACGGCGGGCATCGATCCCCACGACTGCCTGCATCAGGTAGCGCACCGCTTTCCGGTTTAAAAAGAAATTGGTTACCGGCGCCATCGCAGAAGCCAGCGGGTACAGCCGCTCGGGTTCACCAAAGAACCGGGTAGCCAGCGGGATGCCCTTTTGCTTATGCCAGCCATTCATAAATTCCGCTTTCATCCGGGCCATATCAACATTGGCCGGGCATTCGCTTTTGCAGGCTTTGCAGCTCAGGCACAGCTCCAGCCCCTCCTTGATTTCGGCCGATGAAAAAGCTTCCACATCGTTGGAGGTGAAAATCTGACGAAACAGGTTCGCCCGTCCGCGGGTTGAATCTTTTTCCTCAAGGGTGGCGTGATACGATGGGCACATCGTCCCCCCGCTTTCGGCTTTTTTCCGGCATACACCCGCGCCATTGCATTGCTCCAGGGCATGGCCAAATCCGTCTTCCTTGCGCCATTTAAATACCGTTTCCGGCTCCGGCTTGCGGTAGCCGGGGTAGAAGCGCAGGTCACTGTCAATCGGTTTTGGATTTAAAATTTTGCCCGGATTCAACCGGTAGTTCCGGTCCCACAACTCTTTGACCTCCCTGAGCACCGGCATCATTTCACTTCCCAGAACCTTTTCAATATAAGGAGCCCGCGCCCGGCCATCCCCATGCTCCCCGCTGAGCGACCCTTTGTACCTGCCTACAAGTTCTGCCACCTCTTCGGCCATCGCCTTCATTTTTTCAAGGCCTATTTCGGTCGTCAGATCCAGGACCGGCCGCAGGTGCAGCTCTCCGACCGATGCATGCGCATAGAACACGCAACTGGTCTCGTATTTATCCATCAGTGCCTGGAAATCGGCAACATAGGAGGGAAGGTCCTCCACGCGGACGGCGGTATCTTCGACAAAGGAGGGAGAGCGCGCATCTTTGCCGAGCCCCATCAGCAGCCCGAGCCCCGCTTTTCGCAGCTCCCACACCCGGTCCATTTTTTCCCTGTTGGCCAGTACTGGATAGGTGTATCCCAGTTGCTTTTTCCGGAGTTCGGTTTCAAGCTGCCTGGCCCGGTCTTCCAGTTCCATCCGGTCATCGCCTTCAAACTGGATGATGAGAATGCATTTCGGCTCACCCTCCAGGAAAAACCGGTTCTTTTTCTGCTCGATATTCCCTTTGGTGGCATTCAGGATGATATCATCGGCCAATTCGACAGCCGACGGATCGAATTTCACCGCTTCTACCGTCGCTTCCATGGCTTCGATCAGGTCATCAAACTGGGGAATCATCAGCAGTTGATATCGGTCCACCTTGACCAGGTTCAGTTTTGCCGATGCAGTCATCGCCAGGGTCCCCTCGCTGCCACACAACAATTCAGCCAGGTTAAAAGGACGTCCGCCGGGTGTGATGGGCGCCATCTCGCAGAGCTTGTCGAGGGCATACCCTGTGTTGCGGCGGATGATTTCAGGATGCGGATAGGAGCGCTGAATGAGTTCCCTGTTTGCCTTGAGCAACTTGAGCATTCCCCGGTAGATCCGCCCCTCCAGGGTTGTCAGCCTGCATTTGACATCCAATTCCGCTTCGCTCAGGGCCTTGAAGACAGCCGTGGACCCGTCACTCAGCACCGCCTCGATTTCAAGAACATGCTCTCGCGTGGTCTTGTGTTTGATCGAAAAAGAGCCGCAGGAATTGTTTCCGATCATCCCGCCGATCATGCAGCGGTTGGTCGTGGAGGTATCGGGGCCAAACTGCAACCCATACCGGGCGAGGGCGCGATTGAGCGTATCGCGTATCACGCCGGGCTGAACGTGGGCCGTCCTGTTTTCATGATCGATTTCAAAAATCTCCGTCATGTGGCGTGATACGTCCATGATCACACCGCCGCCGGTGGCCTGTCCCGCCAGGCTGGTACCCCCGCTTCTGGGCGTAATAACAAAATCTTCTTTCTCCGCCTGCTGCACCAGCTCCGAGATTTCTCCTGCCGTGGAGGGAAAGGCAACACCTGTCGGTATCTCCTCATACATGGAGGCATCATTTGCATAGAGTCGCCTGGTAAGGGTGTCGGTATGTATATGGGGCATATTGGGTATCATTTTATTTTTTTCCCAAAATTGTCATCAGAACGGTTTAGCGCTCTGCTATGAATATGAAAAACGCCTGTTGGACGAAAGACTGCAGACGGGGGACGGGGGGACCAGATCACTAGTCAGCGGTCCTCGGTCCCCGGTCTTCGATCTTCGGTCTCCGGTCTTCGGTCTCCGGTCCTCGGTCTCCGGTCTTCGGTCTTCGGTCTTCGGTC
>SKRC01000022.1 GCA_007118695.1 Balneolaceae bacterium
CACCCCGATAGTCCGCCTCGAACCGAGATAGAATATCGAATATCGAACAAGGAATTTTGAATGATGAATCAATTGGGTGCCTTATTCATTTGAATTTTCCACGATGGGACGGGATGACTTGATTTCAAATGAACAGGCTAAAGTCTGAAGTCCTTCAACATTCCTTGATCAATATTCAATATTCGCCATTCCTTCGACATTTCATGTTCGATATTCGATATTCGTTATTCCTTTTATAACCCGCCGGTATTGTCAAATCCAGGAACCCCCCCGTTTTGACCATTCCAAAAAAATAACGCATTTTTACAGGCATCGACTGTCAAATGCCAACATGCAACCCTTTTCAAACTCATTCAGCCATGAAATTCGATTTTCTTCTGACCGCAGGATTTTTGTTACCGATATTGCTTGTCACCGAACCGGTGCTGGCACAAATCGACCGTGAGTCGGGCAAGAATTTTGCCACGCGCTCGGAAGTGATCGGCCAGCGCGGTATGGTGGCCACGAGTCAGCCGCTGGCCAGCCAGGTCGGGCTTGATGTGTTGCGGCGCGGAGGGAACGCCATTGATGCGGCCATTGCAACGAACGCCGCAATGGGGTTGATGGAGCCGACCGGCAACGGGATCGGGGGTGATCTGTTTGCCATGATCTGGCACGCCGACAGCGGCCAAGTGTATGCGATCAATGCCAGCGGGCGATCGCCGCTGGGGCTGAGCTACGACGGGTTGATGGCACGGCTGGATGAGCTCGGCAGCGAGTCGATCCCGCCCTACGACCTGCTCTCGGTATCCGTACCCGGAGCCGTTGACGGCTGGTTCGAAATGCACGGCCGGTTCGGGTCCATGCCGATGGAACAGATCCTGGAAGAGCCGATCTGGTACGCCGAAGAGGGCTTTCCCGTCAGTGAAGCGATCTCGATGTACTGGCGCAGTGCGGCCTCGTTTCTGAAAGATCAGCCCGGGGCATTTGAAGAAACCTTTACGATTGACGGCCGCGGGCCTGAGAAAGGCGAGATCTTCCGGAACCCGGATCTTGGAAACACCTACCGTCTGCTGGCCGAACAGGGGCGCAATGCGTTTTACCGGGGCGAGATTGCCGAAAAGATCGACGCCTGGATGCGGGAAAACGGTGGGTATCTTCGCTTTGAGGATTTCGACAACCATACCTCGGAGTGGGTGGAGCCGGTGAGTGTGAACTACCGCGGCTACGACATCTACCAGATCGGGGGCAACAACCAGGGAACGGCGGTGCTGCAGATGCTCAACATCCTGGAAGGGTATGATCTGTCGGAAAAAGGATTTGCAGGCGAGGAGACGCTGCACCTGATGGTGGAAGCCAAGAAACTCGCCTACGAAGACCGGGCCAAACACTATACCGATCCCGATTTTTACGATCAGCCGCTCGGCCGCCTGCTCTCCAAAGAGTACGCTGCCGAACGCCGGGAGCTGATCGGCGAGCGCGCCATGAGTGACCTGGCAACCGGCGTGGATGTGATAGAAGAAGGCGATACCATCTACCTGACCACCGCCGACCGGCACGGCAATATGGTCTCGCTGATCCAGAGTAATTTTCGCGGGATGGGGACCGGCTTTGTGGTGCCGGGAACCGGGTTCAGCTTCCAGAATCGCGGCGAACTGTTCTCGCTCGACCCGGATCATCCCAATGTGTATGAGCCCGGCAAGCGCCCGTTTCACACCATCATTCCCGGCTTCGCCATGAAAGACGGCGAGCCCTGGTTCAGTTTCGGCAATATGGGCGGGGCGTATCAGCCGGTGGGTCACCTGAGCATTCTGACCAATGTGATCGATTTCGGGATGAACATCCAGGAAGCCGGCGATGCCCTGCGATGGATGCACAACGGGTCCACGGAGCCGACCGACGAACTGGATGACCGGCTCGAGAGCACCGGAACCGTTCACGTGGAATCGGCCATCGAATACGAAGTGGTGCGGGGATTGCGAGCCCGCGGGCACACGGTCCGGATCGGGGAGAGCTTTTTCGGCCGCTACCAGGGGATTATGAAAGACCACGAACACGGCGTCTGGCTCGGGGCCTCCGAATCGCGCTTCGACGGACAGGCGGCAGGCTATTGAATATCGAATCATGAACACGGAATATTGAATGGTTGAATTGGTTCCCTTATTTATTCGAATTTTCCATGATGGGACGGGATGACTTGATTTCAAATGAATAGGGTAAAGTCTGAAGTCCTTCAACATTCCTTGATCGATATTCATTATTCGACATTCCTTCTCCGTTCCCTGTTCGATATTCCCTGTTCAATATTCGATATTCATTTGTTCAGCTGTTCTTCTGTTCCTTGTTCGATATTCATCCGTCTCTGTCCGCCAGAAGCTCATACAGCTGCACATTCAAAAACAGGTTCTCCCGGCCCACCTGTTTGCTTCTGACGATACCGGCTTCCTCCAATTCGCGCAGGTATTCGGCGGCCGTCTGACGTTTGGCAATTCCGCGGTCCACCAGGTATTTCACCTTGCAATAAGGCTGTTCAAACAGCAGTTCGATCAGTTCCTTGGAATACACCCGTGCCGGCAGCTTTTCCCGTGCCAGTTCCAGGGTTTCACCGAGCAGCGACAGGATCTGTTCGATGCGCTCCATCGTCCGCCGGGCTGTATTCTCCACCGCATCCAGCATAAACAGGATCCACGGCTCCCAGGCCTGCTTTTCGGTTACCCCGCGCAGGAGCTTATAATAGTTTTGTTTCTGACGAATGATCTCATCACTCAGGTAGAGCACCGGGTGGGGCAGCAGTCCCTTGTCCATCAGGTAGAGGATGTTGATCAGCCTTCCGGCCCGCCCGTTGCCGTCGTCAAACGGGTGGATCGCCTCGAACTGGTAGTGTATGACGGCCATTTTGATCAGCGGATCCACCCCGTCTTCGGCTTGGATGTACTGCTCCAGGTTCACCAGCAGGTTCCGGATCAGCTCCTCGCCCTCCGGCGGCCAGTAGATGATCTTGCGCGTGTTGGGATTGGCAATCACCGTCCCCGGCTTGGTGCGGATTCCGGCATCCGTCTCTTTGATGTTCTGCATCAGGCTGATAAAAAGATCGGTGGTAAGCGGACGCCCGTTCAGCGCTTCCACTCCTGTCCACAGCGCCTGTCGGTAGCGCAGCACCTCTTTTGTTTGCGGGTCCACATCACTGTCCTCCGCCGAAAGGGCAGTAAAAAGCTTGTCATTGGTGGTCACCACATTCTCGATTTCCGAACTCGATTTGGCCTCCTGCAGCACGATGGAATTAACCAGCATCGAGGGATTCGGCAGGCTTTCCGATTTGCCTTTGAGCTCAGCCAGTGCGCGGTTCGCGGTGATGGCCGCCTTCAGTACGGCCGGCGTTTCGATCTGCGCCTCGGGCGGCAGCGGCGGCAAATAGTTATGGGGTTTATCGGGGCTGTACGACATGTCGATGATTTCGATAGGTTTAATAAATATGTCGAAATATAACTAAAATATCGACATAAATAAAATACCTGTCGATAAGGTAAACACATGTTGAAGCGGGCCGGCTGCCTCATGTCCGGATGCCCCAGGGAACACTATTTTTAGACCACATTGTCAAATTTTAGACCAGCTGGTCAAAATCAGGCCAAAAATCAGGTCTGCTGTCGCTTTTACATATCTGAAAACTGTAAAATCCCACCTATTCAGAGCACAGGAGTATCGGTTTTGCCTGCTAATTCGTACGGTCTGTTCAAGGCTTCCTGTCTGATTTTGAAATGCCCGGAAACATTTCTGATGACTTTTTTCGACATTCTTTTTTTGTGGTTGATGATCTCGGAAATGTAGCTTTTCCCTACTTCCGCAATATCGGCCAGTTCGCTTTGATTTAATTGATGCTCGTCCATCAGCGACTGCAGGATTTCAACCGGATCAAGCTTCGGAGACAAACGGTTTCGTTCATCCCAATCCTCAATAAGAAGCGTTAGCATTTCGATTTCCTCCTGTTTATCGGCATTCTTTTCCGAATAGACCAATTCTTCAAGAATCCCGCAGTACTCTTCGTATTGTTCTTCCGTTTTGATCACTTTGTATTTCATGCTTTACAAAAGTCATGTTGCTAATATTGTTCGATCGTATACTGTTTGCCTTTTTTGCAAAGATCAGTGTACTCAGCATGAGTGCCAATCCAGGTTACAAATAAATGAACCATGGTATCACCAAACTGGTATTTACAGATGATCCTGAAATGATTTCCCTGGACATTGAAAACCACCCGCTTACTGCCACGACCTAAAATATCAGCCGAGGCAAAGGTACGTTTCATTTCTTCTGGTTTTTCCCAGTCGGCATATCTGATCATATCAATCCATTGTTCAAATGAACGAATTGATGAAGCATGATTCAGGGCAAATGCCCCCACTGTTTTAGCCTTGACTAAATGTACCCTCATTGATCAACGTATATAAAATACAAATTAGTTCGCTATTTGCGAACTAATATTCGCCATTCACCTGAAACTGCAAAACCCGATCACTTCACGTAAGAATCTGTTTGATTTTTTCCTTCAGATCCGGTGCCGACTCCTCCATGGCCTTTTCCAGTTCATACCGGGCTTGCAGCCGCAGCCACATCTCGGGACTGGTTCCCAGGGCAAGGGAAAAGCGGATCGCCGTATCACCGGTGACCGATCGTCGACCCCTGATGATTTCATTGACCCGGTTTGGCGGGACATCGATGGCCCGGGCAAACTCCCGCTGTGAAAGACCGAGCGGATCCAAAAATTCCTCCTTCAAGATCTCACCCGGATGGATTGGGGATATGACTGTTTGATTGCTCATTTGTATAGTTACCAAAAATTATTTCAATGATAATCCACTATTTCTACGTTATATGCATCACCCTCATGCCATTCAAAACAAACCCTCCACTGTTGATTAATACGGATACTCCATTGACCGGCTCGATCTCCTGATAATTGTTCAAGCCTGTTACCCGGAGGAACCTTCAAATCATTCAGAGAACTTGCCGCATCAATCAAATTGAGTTTCATTTTAACACGGCGATGTATTTCAAAAGGAATTTTCCTGGCTCTCCTTCGATAAAACATACGTTCCGTATCCTTATCATGAAAAGAACGTATCATGTTGTTATGTGTTACGTAACACAGTTACAAATATAGATTAATAATTCCGCTTCTGCAAAGTTCATTATTCAATATTCATCTCCATTTCCCAGCCGTCAAACGTCACCTCCATCTTCTCGGCCAGCAGGTGCAGGTCGATGCAGCGCCGGCTGATCTCCTCGTTGTCGGGGGCCATCCGCGTGCCGGCGATGCAGAGAAACTCGCCGCTGACAAACCGCTCGCAGGTGATAATGGAATAGCCGGCATTTTGCAGCACGCACGCCTGCCGGCCGATACCGGCCTCGCTGGTTGAATAAAACCAGAACGTCACCGGCCGCGCCTGACCCGGTTCCGGGTCGATTGACCGGAGCATCTCCAGCACTTTTATATTTGCTGTCCCGTGAATAGAATTCATGTGTCTCCTCCTGATCTTCTTGATGATGTAATACGTATGATCGGGCAGACACCAATTCCTTACAAAAAAAAACGCACCTGTAGAACCGCCTGACCAGAGAGAGGTTGACGGTTGAATGTTTACTTAGTACAATGAGTAATTTAACACCATGACCTTTTATCGTTCTCCATATACCCCCTCACATTCCGGGTCGAAGCAACCCGCGACCATTCAACATTCGACATTCCTTGTTCAATATTCGATATTCGTTATCCGCCTGCTGGACATCGAGAATCTGATGGCTGAATTATCAAAAAAAAGAATAAAATATGAACGGTGAGCGAATAGAGATTTCTGCCAACAAAAAAGAAAACGTAAAACTGATCTTCTACGGCATCGGTTTTATCGGGTTGACGGTTTTTCTGATCCTGATAGCGGATGAGCAGCAGATGATGCATGCCACACTTTTAAAGCTGATCAGCTATCTGTTTTTGGTGATCCTCATCCCCTCCCTGGCATATGTCGCGTATCGCCTCTCCGACAATTCCCCGAGAATCATCATCGATTCGGCCGGATTGACCGACAATACAGCAGCTACATCGCCCGGTTTCATTCCCTGGCAAGCCATCGAGGGTTTCCGGGTAAAAACGATCTATTCCACCCCGTTTATCGGCGTTATTCTGAAGGATCCCGAATCGATTCAACAATCCGCGAACCCGGTCATCCGTATGTTTAACAAGCTGAATAACCGAATGTTCACATCTTCTTATTTGATATCGGTTAATACCCTGGACATCGAATTTGATAAGTTCGCAGATCTGGTCCGCTCGTATCACCAGAAATATTCCGAAAGAATATAAAATTGAAATCATATGGATACCCCGATGGCTCTGCCTCGGGGGTATTTCATTTGCGCTCGGGAACATTTACAAGAAAATCGAAATATAAATATTACCAAATGTAAACTAATTCAGGAGACATATCATGAAACGAACAATTTTTACGCTATTAACCCTGGTCATCATCACAGGCCTTGTTTTTACCGGCTGCGATACCGCTGAAACGGACCTCGAAGAAGCTTCAATGCTTCAGGTACAAATGAGAGTTGCCCCGGACGCTGATCAAGCCAATCAGACAAGTGCGGTGATATTGGAAGAGGTGAAACTCTTTGTCGAAGAGCTGGAGCTGGACGGAACCAATGGAACAAGCGATTTTGAGTTGGAAGATTTTATTGTAATCCTGCCGGTCGACGGCTCTCCCCGGGTACTTATTGAGACAGAGGTACCTGCGGGTTTGTATGATGAATTCGAATTTGAGATTGAAGCCCCCGGTGATGACGATGAAATTAACGATCCCGATTTACGCGATGAAACCGGCAGCTACTCGCTGGTTGCAAAAGGCACCTACAACGGAGATGAATTCCGGTTCCGGACCGATGAAGATATTGAGGTTGAATTCGATCTGAGTCCGCCGCTTGAAATATCCGAGGGAGACAATACAACACTGATCATCAGTGTGGATGTTGCAAGCTGGTTTATCGGCCCCGGCGGTGATGAGCTGGATCCCAATGATCCCGATAACGAGGAAACAATCGTCGGCAACATCAAAAATTCGATTCAGGTGGAATACAACGACTGAGAACCCCAGTCGAACATCGAATATCGAACAAGGAACATCGAATGATGAAGTACTTCGACATTCGCCATTCCCTGTTCGATATTCATTATTCGATATTCCTTCACCATTCTTTGTTCGATATTCATTATTCTCCATTCTATCGGTATCACTGCTCGTCGGTTTAAAATGGTTTCTCCCCTCCTCGACAATAAAAATTCATTATTCCTTGTTCGCTATTCGCTTTTCATACCCCATCTTTCGAAGAGTCTTCAACCCATTTACAGCATTAGATAAAATTAATCTGTTTAGAGTAATTGGAATTAAAGATTATAATTGCAGATACCCTCTTATTCAATGCATACTGGTACAACAAGGAGAAATGTCTTCAGGGGTATACGGAAAGGTTCAATTTTAATCGTAGGAGTATTTTGCTCATGAGAATGTCTGGAGGTACTATATTTTTAGTATTGCTTTTTATGACATTCGCCTGCGACTCTCATCAAGGTGCGTTCGAAGACACTGTACCCAATTTATATACATTGACGACACAAGTATCTCCGGAAGAGGGTGGCACCATACAGCCGGCAGGTGGAGAGTTTTTAGAGGGTAATAGTGTTGAGATAGTCGCTAATCCGGCAGAGGGTTATGTGTTTGATTATTGGGAAGGTGACCTGACCGGGAGTTCAAACCCGGAAGTTATTCGATTTGTTTCAAACAGGACGGTTACCGCACATTTTACACTAAGAGATTACGATCTCAGTGTTGAGATCGTTGGAAGCGGAATTGTTAATGAAACGGTTGTTGAACGCTCCTCATCCGTTACCGTCAGGCTTGATGCTGAAGCTGAAGATGGCTGGTCATTTGACCGTTGGGAGGGAGATCTATCCGGAAGCAGTAATCCGGAGACCATTACCATTGAAGAAGGTGAGGAAAAGAGTATTAAAGCTATTTTTGTTGAGGACGCCGCGGATGGGTACTCGCTTACCATCAACACAGAAGGGGAAGGAACGGTGGACAGGGATCCTGATAAATCTTCCTACACCGAAGGAGAAGAGGTGACACTGACCGCCAGCGCGGCTTCCGGCTGGAGCTTTAAAGAGTGGCAGGGCGATGTCACCGGCAGTACAAATCCGGTTACGATAACCCTTGATGAAGACAAAAATGTAACCGCCGTCTTTGAGCAGGATGACCCGGATGACCCGGATGAGTTCACCCTTACCGTCAACACGCAAGGGGAAGGAACGGTGGACAGGAATCCTGATAAATCTTCCTACACCGATGGAGAAGAGGTGA
>SKRC01000250.1 GCA_007118695.1 Balneolaceae bacterium
CGAGATAAATAACAGGATTTAATAGAAATGGCAAAAAGAGGTAAAAAATACCGTCAAGCCGAAGAGTTATTTGACAAAGAAATCGACTATACGATTGAAGAAGCGTGCGATTTGGTTAAGAAAACCGCTACTGCCAATTTTGATGAGTCCGTAGATATGGACCTGAAATTGGGGGTAGATCCGCGCCACGCCGATCAAATGGTTAGAGGCACTGTCGCACTGCCACACGGAACCGGGAAATCGATCCGTGTACTTGCCCTGGTGAATGAAGCCAAGCAAGCAGAGGCTGAAGAAGCCGGTGCCGACTTTGTAGGTTTGGACGAGTATATAACTAAAATTGAAGAAGGATGGGCTGAAATAGATATCATTATTGCCACTCCGGATGTAATGGGTAAGATTGGTAAGCTGGGGCGTTTTTTAGGCCCACGCGGACTGATGCCTAACCCCAAAAGTGGAACAGTAACAATGGATGTTGCTGCCGCCGTAAAAGAGTTCAAAGCAGGTAAATTAGATTTCCGGGTTGACAAATTCGGGATCCTGCATACGTCAATCGGAAAAGCAAGTTTTGATGCAAGCGAGCTGCGGGAAAACGCCATGGCGTTCCTGCAAACCGTCAATAAATTGCGTCCGGCATCGGCAAAAGGCCACTATATCCGAAGTGCATATTTGAGTACAACCATGGGACCCAGCGTCTCCATCAGCCGCTCATCTATTATGTCCATTTAGAACGAAAAACAGGAACCGACGATGCCAACATTAGCAGAAAAAAAGGCAGTAGTTGAGGAGATTACCGAAAATCTGAACAATGCCGATGCCCTTTATATTGCAAATTATAAAGGCTTGTCTGTATCAGAAATCAACGAGCTCCGAACCAAATTCCGCAACCAATCGGTACGTTTCCGGGTGTATAAAAATACACTGATCAAACGGGCAATGGACGAGGTCGGCGGGTTTGAAGAGCTTTATCCTCATCTGGAAAATCAAAATGGATTTGCCTTTGTCAACGAGGAATTGGCTGCTCCGGCAAAAATTCTTAAGGAATTTTATAAGGAGCACAACAAACCTCAGTTTGTAGCCGCGCTTGTAGAAGGAGACTATTACAAAGAAGACCAACTCGATACACTGGCTTCGATGAAATCGAAAAACGAGGTTATCGGCGATATCATGGGTCTGCTTATGTCACCTGTCAACAATGTTATCAACGCACTGCAATCTCCTGGCCGCACGATCGCCGGGGCTGTCAAGACAATTGCCGAAAAAGACGAACAATAATAACTCACACGAATTTTAAATTTTAAATCGACCAACGGAGATATAAACCATGGCTGACGTTAAAGAATTAGCTGAACAACTGGTGAACTTAACCATTAAAGAAGCCAACGAACTTGCAAAAGTTCTTGAAGAGGAATACGACATCAAACCAGCTGCTGCCGCAGTTGCTGTAGGTGGAGGTGCCGCAGGTGGTGCCGATGCCGCAGCTGCCGAAGAACAGAGTGAATTTGATGTCATCCTGAAAAGTGCCGGCGCCAAAAAGATCGCTGTTATTAAAGAAGTACGAGGCATTACCGGTCTGGGGCTGAAAGAAGCCAAAGAACTGGTGGACGGCGCCCCCAATGCAATCAAAGAAGGTGTTGCAAAGGAAGAAGCAGAGCAGCTGAAGTCAAAGCTTGAAGAAGCCGGTGCTGAAATAGAACTCAAGTAATTACTTGATTTTATACAATTTGCCTTAGCCAATATCGTTATACGGTATTGGCTAGTGGCGTCTTATCATGTTTCAGATAGGGCCGCATTCAGGCTATCAGTCGTCCGATATTTACGACAAAAACATACACACGTCCTTATTTTTAACTAAAGGAGAACATCCTTTTGAGTAATACTATGGAGAAAATTCCGTTTACCGACCGTTTAACTTTTGGCCGCACAACACAAGTAATAGATTACCCGGATTTCCTTGACATCCAGCTCGCTTCATTTGAGTATTTTACTCAGCTGGACGTTGCCCCCAAAGACAGGCTCAACCAGGGGTTGCAACGCATTTTCAACGAGAACTTCCCGATTGTCGATTCTCGTGAAACCCATATCCTGGAATTCATCTACTACTCGGTTGATACACCCAAATACAATATCGCCGAATGCCAGGAACGTGGATTAACCTACGCTGTTCCGCTAAAGGCGAAACTCAGGCTGTCTGCTGTTGATGATACAGATGAAGCCTCTGAAACCATCGAACAGGAAGTGTTTCTCGGTGACTTGCCCTGGATGACCGAACGAGGTACCTTCGTTATCAATGGAGCAGAACGGGTCATTGTCAGCCAGCTCCACCGATCGCCCGGTGTGTTTTTCGGGCAATCTGTCCACCCAAATGGAACCCAGCTTTACTCTGCCCGGGTCATACCATTCAAAGGATCCTGGATTGAATTTACAACGGATATTCGTGATGTCTTGTGGGCTTATATTGACCGGAAAAAGAAAGTCCCCGCATCTACCTTGCTCAGGGCACTCGGTTACAGCACCGACATCGAGATCCTCAACCTTTTCGATCTCTCCGAGGAGATCAAGTTCGGCACCAAGAAAGCCTATAACGAAAAACTGGTTGGCCGACGCCTGGCAACCGATATCGTTGTCGATGAGACCGAGGAAGTGGTCGATGAGGAAACCGGCGAAGTAACTGAAGCGGTGAACCGGAATGTTCTGATTGAACGTGATCACGAACTGACCGAAGATGATTACGGCTTGATTAAAGAAGCAGGACTGAAAAGCGTACTCGTTCAAAAAATTACGACCGAAGAGTCGGAGCGGTCGGTTATGATGAACACCCTCCGAAAGGATTCCACCCATGATGATATCTCGGCCCTGGGTGAAATCTATCAGCAAATAAGAACCGGGGAGATGCCGGACCCTGAAACGGCACGTTCTGTGCTCGAGCGACTGTTCTTTAGTGATAAGAAATACGATCTCGGTGAGGTGGGCCGGTATCGCCTCAACAAGAGACTGAAACTGGATGTTGAACTCGACACCCGGTACCTGACCAAGGAAGATATTGTCGCTATTATCCGTGAATTGATCAGGCTTAAAGAGATGAAGTCCCAGGTGGATGACATCGATCACCTGAGTAACCGCCGTGTGCGTACCGTTGGAGAGCAGCTTGGCCAGCAGTTTGCAATCGGCCTGGCACGAATGAGCCGGACCATCCGTGAGAGAATGAATTCACGGGATGCGGAACAACTCACCCCGCAGGACCTGGTGAATGCCCGCACCATCTCCAGTGTAATCAATACCTTTTTTGGGACCAATCAGCTCTCGCAGTTTATGGATCAGACCAATCCGATTGCTGAACTGACACACAAGAGAAGGATGTCGGCATTAGGCCCCGGTGGCTTGACACGGGAACGGGCCGGATTTGAAGTCCGTGACGTTCACTATACCCATTATGGCCGTCTCTGTCCGATTGAAACCCCGGAAGGCCCCAATATCGGGCTGATCTCTTCCCTTTGTGTGCATGCCAAAGTTAATGAATTCGGCTTTATTGAGACTCCATACAGAAAAGTGGAAGATGGCACAGTTACGAAACATGTGGATTATCTGGCTGCCGAGCAGGAGGATGAAACCATCATCGCTCAGGCCAATGCTCCACTGAATTCAGATTCTACATTCGTAAACGACTCTATCTTCTCCCGGTTCCGCGACAGCAACGTGGGCCTGGCGAAACCGGATGAAGTAGAATACATGGATGTCTCCACCAATCAGATTACATCACTGGCGGCAGCACTGATTCCGTTTATCGAACATGATGATGCCAACCGGGCACTCATGGGCTCGAATATGCAGCGTCAGGCAGTGCCGCTGCTCCGTCCGGAAGCCCCGGTTGTGGGAACCGGACTCGAGCACAGGGCTGCCAAGGATTCGCGGGCAATCATCACCGCAGAAGATGACGGTGAAGTGGTATACGTAAGCGGAACAGAAATCCGTGTGAAATACAATCGCGATGATATCCAGCAGCACTGTTATTTCGATGATGGAATCAAATCATACAAACTTCAAAAATTTGAAAGAAGCAACCAGGATACGACCATCAATCAGCGGCCGGTCCTGAATGTTGGCGATAAAGTGAAAAAAGGCGATACCATTGCCGACGGCTGTGCAACCGATAAGGGTGAACTTGCCTTAGGGCGAAACCTGCTCGTTGCCTTTATGCCGTGGCGAGGGTATAACTTTGAGGATGCCATTGTTGTCAGTGAACGTGTTGTCCAGGATGACATTTACACATCCATTCACATCCAGGAATTTGAACAACAGGTTCGCGATACCAAACGCGGGGAAGAGGAACTGACTCGCGAAATTCCGAATGTAAGTGAGGAAGCCACCCGTAATCTTGACGAAAAAGGGATCATCCGGGTAGGGGCGAAAGTCAATCATGGAGATATCCTGGTTGGAAAAATCACACCGAAAGGTGAAACCGATCCGACACCCGAGGAAAAACTTCTGCGTGCTATATTCGGTGACAAGGCCGGTGATGTGAAAGACGCCTCAATGAAAACACCTCCGGGTGTTTCAGGGACGGTCATCAATACCAAACTTTTCAGCCGAAAACGCGATGAACAGATTTCTCGCAAGGAAGAAAAGAAACTGGTTGAGCAGGAAAATGAGCGTCACACAAATCTTCTCACCGATCTGAACGGCAAATGGGCCGACAAAATGTACTCACTGCTCAGAGATAAAACATCTCCCGGAGTAGAGGATTTTGGAGGCAATGAACTGATTCCAAAAGGTGAAAAGTATAAAAAATCGGTTTTCGAACAGCTGGATCCAATCGATATCAATGAGAATATTGATTGGGCAACCGACGAGGAACTGGTAAATCACGTCAAACTGCTTTTCAAGAATTATCGCGAGGAACGCAGACGCATAGACTCTGAAGCAAAAAGGCGCAAATACCAGATTCAGGTAGGCGACGAGTTGCCACCGGGAATCATCCAGAAAGCCAAAGTCTATGTTGCCAAGAAGCGAAAGCTTCAGGTAGGCGACAAGATGGCCGGCCGTCACGGTAATAAAGGTGTTATCGCAAAAGTCGTTCCGGTCGAGGATATGCCCTATATGGAAGATGGATCACCGGTAGATATTCTGCTGAACCCGCTTGGTGTGCCGTCCAGGATGAACCTGGGCCAGATTTATGAAACCATTCTGGGTTGGGCTGCAAAAAACCTGGGTGTGAAGTTTGCATCCCCGATTTTTGATGGCGCTGTTTACGAACAGGTCCAGGAACAGCTGGAAAAAGCTGGTCTGCCCAAAGACGGGCGGGTCAGGCTCTATGATGGGAAAACCGGCAAAGTGCTCGACCAGCAAACAACGGTCGGTTACATCTATATGCTGAAGCTCAATCACCTGATTGAAGACAAAATGCATGCCCGTTCCATTGGCCCATATTCGCTGATTACACAACAACCACTGGGCGGTAAAGCACAGTTCGGTGGCCAGCGACTCGGTGAAATGGAAGTCTGGGCCCTGTACGCCTATGGCGCATCCAATATCCTGAAAGAGATGCTTACAGTGAAGAGCGATGATGTGAAAGGCCGCTCAAAAGTTTACGAAGCTATTGTAAAAGGGGATAATCTCCCGGAAGGAGATGTTCCGGAATCTTTCAAAGTATTGCTGCGTGAATTAATGGGTCTCGGTCTCGAAATCCATATCGACTAAATTAGTTAATCAAAGTTTAATCGGAGGTAAAACCTTGCCGACTACGAAAACATTAACCGTTACCAAGGATTTCAACAATATCGGAATCTCTCTGGCTTCTGCAGAAACGATTTTATCTCGTTCTCACGGAGAGGTTCTCACACCGGAAACAATTAATTACCGGACCTTTAAACCCGAAATGGACGGTCTTTTCTGTGAAAAGATCTTTGGTCCGGTCAAAGATTACGAATGCCACTGTGGCAAATATAAACGAATCCGCTACAAAGGGATCATTTGCGACCGCTGTGGTGTGGAAGTGACCCGGAAAGCCGTACGAAGAGAGCGCATGGGGCATATTACGCTCACTGTGCCGGTCGTACATATCTGGTATTTCAAATCTCTTCCAAATAAAATAGCCTATCTGCTGGGCCTTTCATCCAAAAACCTGGAGCGAATTGTTTACTACGAAACATTTGTCGTAGTCAATCCCGGCCTGGCCAAGGATTTGGGCTATAAAAAAGGAGATCTGATCAGTGAAGAGGAGAAATTCGATATCCTGGCTCAACTGCCGGAAGACAATTTCGAACTCGACAATGACGATGAAGACAAATTCATCGTGAAGGAAGGGGCTGATGCAATTGAAGCCCTGCTGATGAATATGGATTTGCCGGAAACAGCCTTCAGGCTTCGCGAAGAAGTCCGGAATGAAACCTCACAGATGCGCAAGAAAAAGAAACTCAAGCGCCTGCAGGTCATCGAATCTTTCCGCGCAGCCAACCAGCA
Source organism: Balneolaceae bacterium (assembly GCA_007118695.1). Classification (GTDB taxonomy): domain Bacteria; phylum Bacteroidota; class Rhodothermia; order Balneolales; family Balneolaceae; genus SKRC01. The sequence goes on from SKRC01000250.1 coordinate 6,457, forward strand.
CACCGAGAACCGACCCGAATGGATGGTCCAAAGGGTAATCCCGGTCATACCACCGGAGCTTCGCCCGCTTGTGCCTCTTGAAGGCGGAAGATTTGCAACTTCCGATCTGAATGATCTCTATCGTCGTGTGATCATCCGAAACAATCGCCTGAAGCGGCTCATCGATATCAAGGCACCGGATGTGATTCTGCGTAATGAAAAGAGAATGCTGCAGGAAGCGGTCGATTCACTTTATGACAACTCCAGGAAATCGAATGCCGTACGGAACAATAACCGGCCATTGAAGTCCCTGAGCGATATGCTCAAAGGGAAGAGCGGCCGTTTCCGCCAAAACCTGCTGGGTAAGCGGGTTGATTATTCCGGCCGTTCGGTCATCGTTGTCGGGCCTGAACAGAAGATGCATGAGTGCGGTCTGCCGAAAGAGATGGCGATCGAGCTCTACAAACCTTTTGTCATTCGACGGCTCATCGAACGTGGATACGTTAAAACGGTGAAAAGCGCAAAGAAAGTCGTCGACAGACGTGATCAGGTGGTCTGGGAAGTCCTGGAAAATGTGATTGACGGACACCCGGTACTTCTGAACCGTGCACCAACCCTTCACCGCCTGGGTATCCAGGCCTATCAGCCCGTGTTGATTGAAGACAAGGCGATTCGCTTGCACCCGCTCTCATGTACGGCATTTAATGCCGACTTTGATGGTGACCAGATGGCTGTTCACCTTCCACTGAGTCATGATGCTGTGTTGGAAGCTTCCGTGCTGATGCTTGGCTCTCATAATATCCTCAGTCCGGCCAACGGCGGACCGATTGCCGTTCCTTCGCAGGATATGGTTCTGGGTGTTTATTACCTGACCAAAATGGGAAGTGGCAAGAAAGGTGAAGGAAAGACATTCTCATCTACCGATGAAGTTTTGATTGCCTTCGATCAGGATAAAATTGAGACGCACGCCAAAATCAATGTACGTGTTCCAATCACCAATGATGAAGGTGAAATAGAATACCAGATTGTGAAAAGCACAACCGGCCGTGTTCTGTTTAATGAAATCGTTCCGGATGGTGTGGAATTCATCAACAAGACACTCGGCAAAAAAGAGCTGCGTATTCTGATTGGTGATATTCATGCTGCTGTGGGAACAGCCAAAACGGCTGAATTTCTCGACAGAATGAAAACTGCCGGTTTTGAGGAGGCTACGACAGGTGGCCTGTCGTTCAGCCTGGAAGATATTATCATCCCTAAAGCCAAGCTTGAACTGATTGAAAAAGCTCAGAATGAAGTCTCCGAGATTCAGGATCGATACGAAATGGGATTCATCACCGATAATGAGCGTTACAACCAGGTGATTGATAAGTGGACCAGTACCACAAACCGCGTATCTGAAACGCTGTTTCAAAGTCTTGCCAACGATCGTGACGGATTCAACCCTGTCTTTATGATGGCCGATTCCGGTGCGAGAGGATCGAAAGAACAGATCCGGCAGCTGGGTGGTATGCGTGGGTTGATGGCTAAGCCACAAAAAAGCTCGCTCCAACAGGGCAACGAGGTTATCGAGAACCCGATCCTCTCAAGTTTCCGTGAAGGACTTACCGTTCTTGAATATTTTATTTCAACACACGGTGCCCGTAAAGGTCTGGCCGATACGGCGCTTAAAACAGCCGATGCCGGTTATCTGACCCGTCGGCTCGTTGATGTATCCCAGGATATAATTATCAACGAACAGGATTGCGGAACCCTCAGAGGTATTAAAATGAGGGCTCTAAAAGATAATGAAGATGTCATCGAAGGGCTGGAAGGACGTATTCTGGGCCGTGTCTCCATGCACGACATCCACGACCCGATAACAGATGATCTCATTTGTGAATCAAACCAGTTAATCGATGAAGATGTAGCTCAGAAAATTTCTGAAACATCGATCGAAGAAGTGGAAATCCGTTCGGTATTGACATGTGAAACCGAACGCGGTGTATGTGCCAAATGTTATGGCCGGGATCTTGCCCGGAATACGATGGTACAGGTTGGTGAAGCCGTAGGTGTTATTGCGGCTCAGTCAATCGGTGAACCAGGTACACAGTTAACGCTGCGTACCTTCCACGTAGGTGGTACAGCTTCCCGTCTGGAAGCCGATTCCCAGCACAAGGCGAAGTTCGACGGTAAAGTGGAACTCGATAATGTACGGGTTATCGATTATGATGACGGGGAAGAGGTTCACAGTGTTGTGCTAAGCCGTGCCGGTGAGATTAAGCTTGTTGACGACGACGGAAAGGTACTCTCTACCTATAATGTACCGTATGGCTCAGAAATGCTTGTCGAAGACGGTGAGAAAGTGCCCAAGGGTGTGCCACTTTGCAAGTGGGATCCATACAATGCACTTATTTTCAGTGAGATAGACGGTGTGATTGAGTATAAGGACATCATTCCTGAAATTACCTATACAGAAGATACCGATACTCAAACCGGTCACCGTGAAAAAGTAATCATTGATTCGAAAGACAGATCATTGATTCCGACAATTGTTGTAAAAGGCAAAGATGACCGTATTCGGGAAAGCACACTCCCGGTCGAAACCCACATCGTGGTTGATGACAAGGAGAAAGTGCAGGCCGGACAGGTATTGGCGAAAATTCCAAGAGCCGCATCCAAGTCGAAAGATATCACGGCGGGTCTGCCGCGGATTACCGAACTGTTTGAGGCGCGTTCACCAAGTGAACCGGCTGCAGTGACCGAGATTGATGGTGTCGTCAGAATGGGCGGCCGCAAACGAGGCTCCCAGGAAGTGATCGTGGAAAGCAAAGATGGCACGGATGAGAAAAAATATCTCATTCCACTATCCAAGCACATTCTTGTGCAGGAGAATGACTACATCCGAGCGGGACAACCGCTGTCTGATGGAACCATTCCTGCACAGGATATTCTCAATATTCTTGGCCCATATGCTGTTCAGTCTTATCTGGTGAATGAAATCCAGGAGGTTTACAGGCTTCAGGGTGTGAAAATCAACGATAAGCATATCGAGGTAATCGTCCGCACGATGATGCAGAAAGTTGAAGTAACAGATCCGGGTGACACCATGTACCTGGAAGGTGATAAGGTCGACCGTTTTGAACTCAACAACCGAAATGATGAACTGATCGGTAAATTTGTGATAACGGATCCGGGTGGCAGTGAACTCAAGCCGGGCCATATCCTCGATCGTCGTGAAGTTCGTGAATTCAATAACGAATTGATCAAAGATGGCAAGGATGAGCTTCAAACACGTGAAGCTGAACCGGCTATTTCGAAACCGATTCTGCTTGGAATTACCCGTGCGGCCTTGAGTACAGAAAGCTGGCTGTCTGCCGCTTCTTTCCAGGAGACCACGAAAGTCCTCACCCAGGCGTCCATTGAGGCGAAGAAAGATTTCCTCCGGGGCCTGAAGGAAAACGTAGTGGTTGGACACAAAGTGCCGGCCGGTACCGGACTCCGGGATTACGATGATATTATCGTCGGTTCAAAAGCCGAAATGGAAGAAGGTGACGAGGAAGTGCAAAAAGTATTCGAGGCACTTAGTGCCGACGAATCGGAAGAAGAAAACGAATAAACTTTCTAACTGTTCAAATCAAAAAAGCCCCGGTTCACAGGATCGGGGCTTTTCTTTTATCCAGCCGTGTTGAAATAGCCGATTGCGACGGATGTCAGTAAAAGCCGTTTGTTTAAGTCTATTTCGTCTTCTCGATGTTTTCAAGAAGATCTTCGGCTTCCCGTATCAAATCATCTGCACGCTGTTTGGCGTCAAGCACAACTTCATCTCCTTTCTTTTTAGCATCGGAGATCATTTTTTCTTTCTCCTTTTGAAGCTCTTTGATAAGCTCTTTCAGATCATCTTTGTATTTGCCAAGCCGGTATGAGATCATACCGCGTGTATTAGTGCCGGTGTCCGGGGCAAATAGAAGTGCCAGGCCAGCGCCAACAACTGCACCGCTTAGTAGTCCTAGGGTAAAATTTCTGGTCGTTCTGCTCATGTTATTAGCATTTAAAGGTGAATCTAATCATTGCAATATAATAAAAGCTTTGCGTTGATTAAACAAAATCGAAGACTGAACAGCACACGAAAAATGATTATATTTCGCTAATATTCTATATTAAACAACATTACCGGAATCAGATATGAAATTTTTTATTGATACAGCAGACCTGAATGAGATTACGGAAGCAAATAACCTGGGCGTACTCGACGGAGTTACAACCAATCCCAGTTTGTGTGCCAAAATTGGTGTAGAGGATTTTGAAAGTCATATTGCCAAAATATGTTCAATTGTTGAAGGAGATGTTTCTGCCGAGGTTGTATCGACCAATTATGCAGAAATCATTGCAGAGGGCAGAAAATTGGCATCAATTGCAGATAACGTAGTGGTGAAAGTACCGCTGATCAAGGAAGGTATCAAAGCCATAAAAACGTTTTCGGAGGAAGGCATACGCACCAATTGTACACTCTGTTTCTCAGCTACTCAGGCATTAATCGCTGCAAAAGCCGGGGCAAGTTATATTTCGCCATTCATCGGCCGCCTGGATGATATTTCAAGTGAAGGGATGTCGGTGATTGCCGATATTGTGGATATTTATGATAACTATGGCTTTGAAACCGAGGTTCTGGCGGCAAGTATTCGTCATCCAATGCATGTTCTTGAAGCAGCCAGGTTGGGAGCTGATGTGGCAACCATGCCGCTGAGTGTGATTGAAAGTTTGTTGAAGCATCCGTTGACTGATAAAGGACTCGAACGTTTTTTGGCCGACTGGGACGCCCTTCAGGAAAAAATCGGCAAGAAATAAAGGCCGGCAGTTGAGTGGCATTCAATCATACGGATCGCTGTAAAGTATGGGATCGATCTGTTAAAATACTTTTTGACCGGGATTTATCACCCAAACAAATTTTATGCAGGCGAAGCGAAATTTGTAGTGTGTGTGGTGCACAAGGTTGATTGTAAATGATTCAGTGTGAGCGATGCTCTTTGTCGAGGGCACACGTCCGATGTGCGGTATAATTTGCAGTTTATACCTCACTAATTAATTTTTCAGCTATTTTTGCAGATGAGAGCACTCCGGGCAGGCCTGCGCCCGGATGAGTTCCTGCACCGACAAAGTAAAGATTGTCAACATCTTCACTCCTGTTATGCGGCCGGAACCATGCCGATTGGGTTAGAATCGGTTCCACGGAAAATGCCGATCCCTTATAACTGTTCAAAGTATCTTTGAAATGAAAAGGATCGATAAAATGCTCAACTACTATATGTTTTTGCAGATCCGGCAAGTAGTTTTTTTCCAAAAAATTCATAATGGTATCGCGATATTGCCTGCTCTCTGTTTTCCAGTCAGTACCGCTGTCCAGATGGGGGACAGGGGAAAGTACGTAGAACGATTCACACCCTTCTGGTGCCATTGATGGATCGGTAAGCGTAGGTACATGAAGATAAAGGGAAAAATCGTCTGACAGTTTCTTTTCATGAAAAATGTCGTTTAACAATTCTTTGTACCGTTCTCCCAAAATGATATTGTGATGTGCAAGGCCGGAGTCCCTGTATGTTCTGTTGGTTCCGAAATAGATCACAAAAAGAGAGTTGCTGAATTTTATCCGTTCAATTTTTTTGTCGGTATACTTTTTTCGGTGTTCCGGTGAGATCATGTTTTTATAGGTAAAAGCAACGTCGGCATTTGAAACGATGACGTCAGCCTTATGCACATCTCCATTTTTCAGCCTTACACCGGTTGCACTCCCGTTTTCAACCAGAATTTGATCAATCTCACTGTTCAGTTGGACCTTCCCCCCTTGTTCTTCAATCAGGTCAACCAGTGCGTCGACGATGGCACCTGTACCACCCATTGCATAATGAACACCCCATTCGCGTTCAAGATAGTGAATCATGGCATATATGGAGGTGGTATCAAACGGGTTTCCGCCAACAAGCAGGGGGTGAAATGAAAAACAGCGACGTAAAAAATCATTTTCAATGTACTGTGATACATATTTATATACCGATTTATGAGATTGAAGCCTTAGCAGATCAGGAACAACTTTAAGCATGTCCCATACCGATAAAAAAGGTTGGTCGGCAAGTTCTACAAATCCCTTGTCGAATATTGCTTTTGTGGTTTTCAGAAAGTCGGTATATCCCTGTTTGTCATCCGGATTAAATTTTTCAATCTCACTGAGAGTGAATTCGTGATCGCTATTGTAATCAAATTTTTCATGATGCCAGTCAAAGATCCTGTAAAATGGATCACAAGGCACTAATCTGAAATAATCCTTTCTATCCTTGCCGGCAGCGGAAAAAATCTCGTCAAACAAAAACGGTGCGGTAATCACGGTTGGCCCGCCATCAAACGTAAAGCCATCCATTTCATACACATAAGCTCTGCCACCCGGTTTGTCCAGCTTCTCAAAGATGGTGACTTGATGTCCCTGTGAGAGTAAACGCGATGCAGCAGCAAGGCCTCCGAAACCACTGCCGATTACGATAATATTTTTTTTCATTAGCTCTTCTATTAATAGATGATAGACTGTGAACTGAATTCTGGTCAAATTCAATCCCGGCTGTGTTCAATTGATTTACGCCAAAATGCCGGAAAACCGTTTATCATGCTATTATGAGCCCGATCTGGACAGTTCTGAATGAAAAGGTGGCCGTAATCAGTTTTCTCGCTGTTTGACGTATCCGATATAGCCACGTTGTCTCAGATTCCGCATAGCCTGGTCGGCATCGTTTCGGTCTTCATATGTACCGTAATAGACCCGGTAGACTTCACGCCCGCCAATATTTACTCTTACCACTTCCGAGCCACTGACTTTTTCCGATTTCTGCTTTGCCCGGCCTTCGGTGTCGAATGAAGCCAGTTGAACTGTAAAGGTTTCTCTGCTGCTTGAATTTAACGCGGTCACGGGCCTGTCGCCTTCCTGAAGCAGAAAGACTTCTACTTCTGCTGTCCCAGGCCCTATCATATCAATCTCTTTGGCCGCTCTCCTGGATAGGTCAATGATTCTGTCGCCGACATATGGACCCCGGTCGTTAATTCTGACATCAACCGTTTTCCCGTTAACCTGATTGGTGACCCTCACAACGGTATTGAATGGCAAGGTTCTATGGGCCGCCGTGAAATCTTCCATGTTATAGGTTTCTCCATTTGCGGTGGTTTTGCCATGAAATTTGGGGCCATACCAGCTTGCAACTCCTGCCTGGAGCATGGCGCCGGCCTCAAGATCTTCATCATAAACCGGCCCGGTGGAAACCGTCCCTGTTCTTACTACACCACAGGAACTGAGCAGAAAGCTGATCAATAAAAGTATAACAGGGTAAAAAATGATACGTAAACCTGTCATATTGCAGGGGTTAATTGAATCGATGATATTATCCGGTTAAGATAAGAAAATAATTACAAGAATAGGCGAGAAAAGATACAAGCAGAAATAAAGAATGTATGAAGGTGTGCATAAAAGAAAATGTTGGCCAGGGAAAACACAACAACATTCAACATTCGCAAATCAAAATTCGCAAATCGATATTCGATATTCAATCATCCTGTTTGTCAAGGGCATTGAGGAACTTGAAGTCGATAGTTTGTATGGCCTGAACGGTTGTGTCTGTGCCGATTGCTTTAATGTAAGTCGTCAGAAAAGAGTCGCAGGAAGTGTCGAGGGTGTCACTGACGATACCGTTTTCAGGAATCGATTTGGATTCAGTTTCCATATCTTCACATTGGTGAATAAAGTGAACCTCGGAGGCTGTGGACTTGGCTGTGGTGGTAATTTTTGCTGAAGACATATCCAGTGGCTGAACAATCATCCAGTCTATGGTGTTAAGGTATGGATGAACCGGAGCAACGGTAAGTTTTTCCAGGTCTACATCAACTAACCGATTGGTAATGACTGTAGATTCAGCATCGTTCTCTTCATGTACCTGACCGGAACAATCCCTCGGCAGGATAAAAAGTAAAACAATGGCCACCAGAGCCAGATATTTCAATGCACCCTTGTAAATCATAAACACTCTTGTAATTCATTAAAAGAATAAGAAATAAATAGTGCCACGTAGTTGGGGTTCTTTACCCATAATGTTTATAACGCTAAACTTAGATATTCTCATGCCTTATTTTAATTAGAGAATTCTAATCCCGTACACCGGCTTGCAGAAGGGGGTTTTATACTCAGGCAAGCGAATTTTACAGACCCGAAATGCATAATTATAAGGAGTAAGACCTGCGTTATTTCCCGGCAAACGAGCCAATGACCGGATTTGAACCGGTGACCTATCGCTTACGAGGCGATTGCTCTACCCCTGAGCTACATTGGCTTGTCAACCCTGATTTGGCTGGGATCTGCCTGACGATCAGCTTCCATTGCTAAATCAACCCCTTTAATAACCAATATACATATTGTCCCAATTGTGAAACAGAGATACCCCCTTTTTTATTTCCAGTCAATCTCTATCTTTGCACCTTTACCTGATCAGATTTATGGCATTAACCCTTTATATCATCGTAATTACGAGCCTCGTCTCACTGGCGGCTTTATACATTCATCCCGGATTACTGGATTGGGGGATGCTAAGGCCGTACCGGACCATCAGGGAGAAAAGCTGGCACGAAATGATCACATCCGGTTTTCTGCATGCTAACCTGGCCCACCTGTTTGTCAATATGTTTGTTCTCTTTTTTTTCGGCCTGGAACTGGAGAGAGCCCTGGGAGCTGTAAACCTGCTGATGCTCTATCTGAGTGGAATAGTCGTATCATCCATTCCGACCCTGATCAAGTTCAGGGATGATCCGGGATACGCCACACTCGGGGCATCGGGTGCCGTGGGCAGTGTGCTTTTTGCCTATATCTTTCTGTTTCCAACAAGAGAGCTGATTCTTGTACTGCTGCCAATACCCATGCCGGCCTGGTTTTTTGCCATTCTTTACCTTGCGTACAGTATTTATGAAACCAAACGCAGACGCGGTAAAATCAATCATGAGGCACACATAGCCGGTGCGCTGTGGGGAATCATCTATATGATCTTGTTTGTACCCAGCAGTGTGGAACGCATACTTACAATGCTCGGGATAGTCTGATTCGTTTCGCTGATTCCATCATTAAATGAGTGTCGCTGACTCCCCAAAGCTGATTCAAGAAGCAAGCGCAGACTGCTGGTGCGATGTTTCCAGCTACAGGTTATCCATTTTTTGCGCGAAAGTGGTCCATGAAATCTGTCAATGCTTTGACGCTTTCATAATCACAGGCATTGTAAATACTGGCGCGAATACCACCCACACTCCGGTGCCCTTTGAGTGCTACCAGGTTCTCTTTGCCGGCTTCTTTCAGAAACAGTGCTTCGAGTTCCTCCGACGGCAGACGGAATGGCACGTTCATGTAAGACCTCGATGCAGGCTCTGCGGTGCCTCTGTAAAAATCATCACTGTCTATGGTGTTGTATAACAGTTCCGCTTTTTTCTTGTTGGCTTTTTCGAAATGCTCGATGCCCCCCTTCTCCTGAATCCATTCAAGCACATAACCGACCATATACACGGCAAATACTGGCGGTGTATTGAATAGTTTTTGCAGGTGTGTTTGATACTTCAAGATCGTCGGTATCGGCCTGTCATGAATGGTTTCCAGGAAACTATCCCGGATCATCACAACGGTTACACCGGCCGGGCCGATATTTTTTTGAGCACCGGCATAAATTAAGCCGTATCGGTCCAGGTCGATCGGTTTTGAGAGAAAATCGGAGGATGCATCACAGACCAGGGGCGTTCCGTTGCTGTCAGGCTCCGTTCTGAATTGGGTTCCGAAAATGGTGTTATTGGAGGTAAAGTGCAGATAGGTGGCATCATCCGACAGGTTCAATTCACTGTCAATGGGCACACGGGTAAACTGTTGATCTTCACTCGAAAACGGGACATGCACATTGCCGAATAATTTGGCTTCTTTAATCGCCTTGCTTGACCATGAACCGGTATTGATGTAATCGGCTGTTCTCTCCTGGTTCAGGAAGTTATAGGGGATCATCATAAATTGTGTACTGGCTCCCCCGGTAAGGAATAAAACATTCCAGTCATCTCCTGCATTGAGGATCTTTTTGAGTCGTTGTGTTGCCTGCTGATTGATTTCGGTATATTCTGGGCTTCTGTGACTCATTTCTATTATGGATGCCCCTTTTCCCCGGTATTCAAGCAGCTCCGATTGTACTTTTTCCAGGACTTCTGTTGGAAGGGTGGCGGGGCCTGCGCTGAAGTTGTGTACTCTGTTCATGGTATTAAATATTAAAATGTGTGTATGATTAATCCGGATCTTAGTTTAGGTTCGAACCAGGTTGATTTTGGCGGCATCAGTTCACCTTCATCAGAAACTTCTACAAGTTCTTCGATGGCTGTCGGATACATGCTGAAGGCCAGGTCTGCTGAACCGCTGTCTACCAGATTTTCAAGTTCTTTTGTACCGCGTATGCCTCCGACAAAGTCGATATTTTTATCTGTTCTGGGATTTTCAATGCCAAAAATGGGTGAAAGAATTCCATTTTGCAGTCGTGCCACGTCCAGTTTGGATACCACGTTGTCAGAAACCGGTTCGGGCAGTTTTAATTCATACCATTTGTCCTGATAATAAACCGATACGAAACCCTTTTCTTTTGGGTCAGGCTCAGCGCCTTCGCTCAGCATAAATTCTGTTGAAAGCTGGGTAAATTCACGGTCAGTAACTTTTTTGATAACCCTGTTATAAGGCATGATTTCCATCTGTTCGAGGGGAAAAAGAACGGCTGGGAAATACTCATATTCAGCCTCGCCGGGATGGGTTGAATGTTTTTTGCGCAGTTCTTCCGCCGCCCGTGATGCACTTTTGCATCGGTGATGGCCGTCGGCGACATAGAGTTTCGGAATTTCTGAAAATGCTTTTGCCAAATCCGCCGGGGAAGTAATTTTCCATATCCGGTGCCAGACCCCGTCATCGGCCTGAAAATTAATTACAGGCTCCGATGTCATCATGGTTTTTTCCATCAAAAACGTTACATCCGAAGTATCTTTGAATGTAAGCATCACCGGTTCGGCATGGGCCGATTGTGTGAGAATATGCCGGGTCCGGTCGTCCTCTTTATCCGGCCGGGTAAGTTCATGTTTGAGGATTACGTCGTTATCGTAATCTTCAACAGACGCACATGCAAAAACCCCGGTTTGTTTGCGCCCGGAAATCTCAAGTTGATAAACGTAGAACGACTGTTTATCATCCTGCATCATGGAATCGCTGTTCAACAGTTTTTGCAGGTTTTCGGCGCCTTTTTCATACACTTCATCAGCATGAAAAGGGGTGTTTTCGGGTAGGTCAATTTCCGGGCGGATCACATGCAGAAAGCTCTCAGGCTTCCCTTTGGCCATTTTCTTTGCTTCTTCGGTATTGATGACATCATAAGGTACGGAAGAGATTTCCGCTGCTTTATCCGGTTTGGGTAACCATCCATTAAAAGGGTGAACGATAGCCATATAGTACACTTTTTATTATTTTTTCTGATGCGCTCAATAATACGTAATCTATCACTCTAACTCAGCTTAAATTCTGGAAAATTCTTAAACAGATTCCTATGAAAACACCAACAAATGGACCCAATCTTGATTCTGAACAGAAGGAACAACTTTTGTTTGTTATGCTGGTTCAACAACATCAGCAGATAGCTATGATGGGGTTGGGGAAAGTTAAAAATCCGGCCACAGACAAGATTGAAAGAGATCTGAAATCTGCAAAGTATGCAATCGATACGTTGAATATGCTCCAGAAATATACCGAGGGCAATTTGCCCAAAGAGTTGAAGGATTATATCAATCAGACATTGACAAATTTGCGACTGAATTACGCGGATGAAAAAAAGAAGGGGGATGATGGCGGAAAAGAAGACAAGCCGGATAAAAACGATTGACGCTGCCGGGGGACTGTTATACAGGAAAATTGATGATCAGGTTGAAATTCTGCTCATATTCAGAAACGATGTATGGGATCTGCCCAAGGGCAAGAAAGAAGCGGATGAATCTCATGAGGAATGTGCTCTCAGAGAAGTATCGGAAGAAGTAGGGCTAAAGGATCTGCATTTGACAGGACATCTCACTGATACATATCATGAGTATAAGGAAAATGGAGTGGAAATTGGAAAAACAACCCGGTGGTATTCCATGGTTGCCACCGATCCTTTTGCCGACATGCAGCCCCAAAAAGAGGAAGGTATCATGGAACTGTTATGGACACCTTTGAACAAGGCAAAAGAGATGGTCGGTTATAAAAATCTTCTGGATGTTATTGAAGCATTTGATTTCAAGCACAAAAAAAAGCGTGATCCATGATGGAACACGCTTTTTAAACACGTTTCTTTAAGAATCAGTGCTGAACTGAAGCCTGAACAGATCAGTTCTGAAGCCTGAATACGATTGGCAAGCTGTACTGAACCCGAACCGGCCGGCCTCGCTGCATACCTGGCTTAAATTGCGCCTGTCTAACTGCACGTATAGCTTCTTCGTCACAACCACCGCCAATACCGCGGATGACCCGGGGGTCTTCTACTTCTCCTCTTTCGTTGACGATAAACTGGACATATACCCGGCCTTCAATACCAGCTCTTCGAGCCATTTCCGGGTAACGGATTCTGCTTTGAAGTTCTGCCAACCCACCAATCAGTTCCGGCATATTTTCAACGACTACAAAGAAATCTTCTTCAGGTTCTTCTTCTTCTCTGGGTGGGGGTGGAAGTTCGAGTGCGCTACCCAAGGATAATTCGGCATCAATTTGAAAATCGATGTCTTCAATGATTTCATCATCCGGGACAGTGACAGGAACTGGTGGACGTGGAGGTGGTGGAGGAGTCTCAATATGCTGAGTCTGAATAATTTCTTCCATCTCGATCACTTCCTGCTCATCAAGCACATAACTTTGTGTTTCTTTGCCTGTAAATTCTACTTTTACCGCAATTATGAAAATTACAAGGGTAATCAACATACCTATTTGCATAAAGACGGTATAATAGCTACGCAGATCTGCGTCAGGATTTTTTCTTTTTTTCATGTCGTTTTTTTTCCCCGTGGGTTCTGGTTTAACACGTTGATAATAGTTTTAAAAATTGTAATAATCAAAACGTTTATGTTACATATAATATTTTGATTGAGGCAAATAAAAAAGAATGCAGATTATATACCAATTTACGGAATGTGTTGTCAGGACTTGGGTTAGCTATTTTATTAGAATTTAAGAGGGCTAAATTAAATCAATCTAAGTGGAAATAAGTGGCAAATAAGTGGTAAAAAAAAAGCGTGAATCGCATTTCGATCCACGCTTTTGCACCTGAAGTTAATAAGAATGATTTTGTATTAATTTTGGAGCCTGAAGACAATCGGCAAGCTGTATTGTACTCTAACAGGTCGTCCTCGTTGCATTCCGGGACGGAATTCAGCCTGTTTGACAGCCCGGATCGCCTCTTCGTCACATCCTCCACCGATGCCGCGTATAACTTCCGGATCTTCAACCTGTCCTTCTTCATTCACGATAAACTGAACATAAACACGTCCTTCAATTCCGGCTCTTCGTGCCTGCTCAGGGTATTCAATTCGTGACTGAAGTTCGGCAAGGCCACCGATCAATTCCGGCATGTTTTCAACAACAGTAAAGAAGTCCTCTTCCTCTTCTTCATCTTCCTGAGGAGGCGGTGGCAGGTCCATCGGCCCATCTAATCTCATCTCGGCATCGATGTCAAAATCGGCGTCTTCGATGATTTCGTCATCAGGGACTTCCTGAGGAACGGGTGGCCGCGGGGGTGGCGGAGGTGTCTCTATATGCTCCGTTTGTATAATTTCCTCCATTTCGATCACTTCCTGCTCATCCAATGCATACTCTTCGGTTTCTGCACCAGTCCAATCTACATTCACAGCAACGATAAACATCACGAGAGTGGCAAGTAAACCAATCTGAAGAAAAACCGTATAGTATTTGCGTAAATCCGCATCCGGTTTCTTTCTGGTTTTCATAGCTTTATCCTTAACTATTTTTGATTATCAAATTAAATCAGGGTCAGACTATATCTGACTATTATAACCTGTAAAACTTGAACTAATTTTTCAAGTCTTTATTATTCAATTATTTAAACAGTTTTCATTCCTTTATTGTTCCGCCTGTTTTTTGCCGTAGGCCGAATAAGTTGTAATAATTTTTAAAAACCCGACGGCAATCAGGCATCCAATAATATCAGCAAGTGCATCATATGGGTTCATATGACGATCGACAGGCAGTACTTCCTGTAAGATCTCAATCGTTATTCCAAACAGGCTGCCGGCCATAAAAATCGCGAAAAGGGGAAGGGGTTTTCGGTTGGAAACGAGCTGTATCATACCAAGCAGAAAGGTCCAGGAACCAAACATTAACATGTGTCCGAGTTTATCGTAGCGGAATATTCGGGCTTCTATGAGTTTTTCCTGGGGGAGAAGTGTAAGGGCTAATGTGATAACAGTTAGCAAAGCGAGTGCTGCATATAATAGATATGTATGCCTCTCCAGGTAGTTTAATATAGACGCAATCATAAAAGATCTTTAGGTTCCAGGGGTTTTTCTTCCTGATGAATCAGCCGGGTTGCTTTGATGTAACCATCCAGCAAAGCTCGTATTATACTAAGTTCTGAATTTTTGCAAATGGCCAGATTGCCAGCTATGGCCCCTGCCAGTACATCGCCAAACCCTGCTCTTGCAAAAATTCGTGTATCGTAACCTGTTAAGTAATTATTGCCGTCAGGGGTTCCAATAAATGTCGGATTTCCTTTTGAAACGACCGTTACATTTTTTTTTGATGCATAACCGGCTGCCCATGTAAGCCTGTCATAGGCTCTCTCAAAAGCAGTACCGCTGAGGTGGGCAGCTTCACCGGGGTGAGGTGTGATGATCCAGTTGGCCTTATCCGGTTTATCCAGGTCCGGTAGAACCTGCAGTGCATCTGCATCTATGACAACCGGGCCGTTAAAGTTGGCCAATAGTTGTTTTACAAAACTGAAGGTACTCTTTTCCCGGCCCAGCCCCGGGCCAATCAATAGCACTCCCTTTTTTTGATCCAGAATTTTTGCCGTTTCTTTGGCGTGTTGGTCACGGAAACTGGTATCCCCGGATTTTCCTACCGGTGATTTGATGATATCCGGCAGATTTTTTTCATAAATTTCTAACAGTCCTTTTGGCGAAATCAGAACAACGGCCCCGACACCCGTTTTCCAGCCACTTGCCGCAGCCATAATCGCCGCTCCTGTCAGGCCCTCCGAGCCGGCCACGATGTAAAGAAGGCGGTCGCTGTATTTGTGTTCCGCTTTCCGTTTTATCGGCGGCAGCCAGTGAGCCAGTTCAACCGATACCAATTCTGCAAATGTTTCCCGGCAATGAGCCGGGAATGAAAGATTGAAGTGATGGATCGTTCCGGTTGTATCCGGCCCCTGATCCAGATAGAACCCCGGTTTAAGGGCGCCAAAGCTCAGGGTATAATCAGCCCGGATAGCTTCCGGCATGAGTTCCCCGGTATCGGAATGCAGGCCTGTGGGTATGTCAAGAGCATATATTCTGGATTTTTGGCTGTTGATCAACCCAACGGTCGCATCGAAAGGTGAGCGGAGGTTGGACGTGAGGCCGGTGCCGAGCAGCCCGTCTATGATATAATCGGGGCTTAGTTCCGAAATCTCATTGTCACTTTCGTAAATGTGAATCGATAGATTCTGTGTCTTGAGCTTAAGCAATAGTTCAAGGTTGCGATGTGCATCCACTGTCAGGTCGCCGGAACCTGCCGGAAAACAGACATGACAGGTATGATTTTGTTGAATGGCCAGGTAGCGGGCGATCACAAGGGCGTCACCCCCGTTGTTGCCCTTTCCGCAAAAATAGAGACCGGTTGCTCCTCGATCTTCATTTTCACCGATAAAATATGCCGCTTGCATGCCGGCCGTCTCCATCAGGGTGAAGCCATCTATACCGAACTCTTCGATCGTTCGCCGGTCGGTCTCTCGGCACTGTTCACCGGTGGAGATGGTATGTGAATATGGAATGTTGAGTTGCGGCATAGTGTCGAACTGCATCATCAGGTATTAATAGGAACGGGCAAACAGCACTCTTTTTTCCGAGGGTTTGCCGGTAACCATACAAGTTCCGGATTCAGAATCTTCAAGTGGGATCAGGCGAATGGTTGCCTTTGTTTCCTCTTTGATTTTTTGCTCGGTTTCGGCTGTGCCGTCCCAATGAGCATAAATGAATCCGCCCTTTTCAATCTCTTCGAGAAAATCGTCATAGGAATCAACATTACGTGTTCGTACATCCCTGCGGTTCTTCGCGGTTTGCAGCAGATCGGACTGGATTGTTTCCAGCAGATCGCCAATCCTGCCTGCAATGTTATCCCGGGTTACAATCTCTTTGAGCAGGGTATCGCGGCGGGCTAATTCAAGGTTGTTGTTTTTCACATCCCGCGGGCCTACGGCAATTCTAAGCGGTGTGCCGCGGGCTTCATGTTCGGCAAATTTCCAGCCCGGTTTATAGTTATCCCTGTTGTCGAGTTTTACGGCAATACCTGCATCTTTCAATTCCCGGTAGATCGGGTCTGCATAGTCGAGCACTTCCTGGCGCTGGTCATCATTTTTGTAGATAGGCACGATCACCACCTGGACAGGAGCCAGTTTTGGCGGAATCACCAGGCCATGATCGTCGGAGTGAGTCATGATAAGCCCTCCCACAAGCCGGGTTGAGACTCCCCAGCTTGTAGCCCAGACGTATTTGTGTTCTCCATCGTCATCCTGAAATTTCACGTCGAAGGCCTTGGCAAAGTTTTGGCCCAGAAAATGAGAGGTGCCGGCCTGGAGTGCCTTCCCGTCCTGCATTAGTGCTTCAATACAGTATGTATCGACGGCGCCGGCAAATCGTTCGGATTCGGTTTTTACACCGCTGAGAACCGGCATGGCCATATACTCCTCGGCAAAAGTTTTGTACACATCCAGCATACGCAGGGTCTCTTCGACAGCTTCCTCTTTTGTGGCATGTGCGGTATGTCCTTCCTGCCAGAGAAACTCCATCGTTCTGAGGAACAGACGCGTTCTCATCTCCCAGCGGACAACATTGGCCCATTGATTGATAAGTATCGGCAGATCTCGGTAGGATTGAATCCAGCCCCGGTAGGCGTCCCAGATAATGGTCTCGGAGGTTGGCCTGACAATCAGCTCTTCCTCAAGTCTCGATTCTGGATCCACTTCAACGCCTCCATCGACACTTTGAAGCCGGCTGTGTGTGACTACAGCACATTCTTTGGCAAAACCTTCCACATGCTGAGCTTCTTTCGATAGAAAGGATTTTGGAATAAACAAAGGGAAATAGGCGTTTTCATGGCCCGTATCCTTGAACATCTGGTCGAGAGCCTGTTTCATATTTTCCCATAAGGCAAATCCGTTCGGCCGGATTACCATGCATCCGCGGACAGGAGAGTGATCGGCCAGTTTGGCTTCTTTTACAACATCAAGGTACCACTGAGAATAGTCATCTTCGCGGTTCGTTATTTTCTTCGACATGTTATTGAAACTCTGAGCTTGGTAAATTATAGGAGTAAAAATCGGTGGTGTAAAATAGGTCGGAAACGGATTAAGTTAAAGATTGTTTTACTTAAATGTGTTGAGATATACCGGTAAGCAAGAAAGAAGCCAGGTTTCAACTAAAAAAAGGTGAAAGGTTCCGGATTTCAATCTCCGGGAAGTGCCCGGTTTCGGCGGTATGGGGTTACAGATATATCCCGCTACAATGACACCAACAACACAATGATTCAGTAAACGTGTTGGAAGAGCAATTAAAATCCGTTAAGGATTGAATGAATACGGGGCTAATTACCGATGTGTTTTAAACTGAAAGTTTTTTAAAATTCAGTTCATCATTCCCTTTGAAAAGTGTTATATTTGATGCTCTTTTGGATTGCAGATGGTCGTAATTGATGTAAAGCACCGGGATGCAGATTCAATACGGGTTGGCAAAAGAAAGGGATCAATTCCGGATAACAGGATATTGAAGTAAATTTTTAGAAGTAAACGGCGTGGTAGCTCAGGTGGTAAGAGCGTCGGATTCATAACCCGGAGGCCGAGGGTTCGACTCCCTCCCACGCTACGGA
>SKRC01000030.1 GCA_007118695.1 Balneolaceae bacterium
GCGCTCTGCCGCTGCGGCTGGCCGAACTCGTCGTAGTCGCCGGTGAAGGCAACCTGGGTCATGGGGTCATCACCCCGCTCCCACTGTGTGGTGCGCTGGGCGATCAGGTGGGGGAAGAATATACGCTTGTGGCCAGTGCCTTCAGCCGGGGCGTCGATTTCTTTCAGGTTGTAGGCATGCTCCGTCACCGTGCAGGGGCGCCTCTCCCGCTCGCTGCCGTCCAGGGCGTAGAGCTCCGTGCGCAAAATACTGCCGCGCAGCGTGCGCAGGGCGTCGCGCTTGATGCGCCGGTTGCCGGGTGAGGGCATGGCGCCAGGGCCCCGGTCGTTATAGTCTCCCAAAAAGGCGTTGACCGCATCGGTATGGCCCAGCAGCTGCGGGTCCTCCTGCCAGTATTCGTGGGTATAATCCACCTCCTGCCAGTCGCCGAATTCCTCCCCTACCGGTCCCTGGTGGAACCAGGTCTTGGTGAGTGTGGGTGGAGAAAACTGCTGTTCCACATTGTGGAAGGCGCCGGGATCACCGTGCAGGCCCGCGCTGTTGTAGTCGTCGAACGATTCGGTGTCCAGCTGCTCCACCATGCCAAAGCCGCGAAACTCCCGCTCGGCGCCATCCCAATAACCGTGGTGGTAGCGGTACTCGGTGGTGAGTTTGCCCCGCGAAATCTTGTCAATGGCCTCAACCCTGGCTACCACCTGCACCGGGAAAGGCAGCGGCGTGCGCCAGCGCGTGGCCGGTTTCTGCTGATCTTGCAGGAAGTACCAGGTCGAGGGCTTGTACTCAACCCGGGTCACGGCCCCCATATGGTTGTCCATCTCGTTCAGCACATAGGGCTTGACCCCGCCGGTGAAGTCCAGAAACATCAGGCGCTGGCGGCTCAGGCCAGTGGCGTCGCTGCTCCAGAGTACACCGCTCACCCCGGTGCCATGCAGATCAACCAGCCTCAGGTGATCCATACTGGTGACGGGCGGTGTGCCCTTGATCACAATCGGTTCTGTGCGCCAGCGGTTGCCGCTTTGATTGATCCAGAGACGCACTTCGTTGTGGCCCACGTAAATCAAATCGGCCAGGCCGTCGCCGTCCACATCGCCGAGCAGGATGCGTTGCGGATCATAACCCAGCTCGTAGCCGCTCTCGTGAAAGCGCGGTGCGTGGCGCATGCTGACGCGCTTGCCCCATCGGTTGTGGCCCAGGTTGGGCCAATACTCAACGTTGCCGTCGTGGATCAGGACGATGTCCTGTAATCCGTCACCGGTCATGTCGGCCAGGCGCACGCGCGGGTCAGCAAGATTGACGTCGGGAAAGGCCTCAAGCTGCTGACGCTCGGCAAAACGGGTGCGCCGCCAGGCTACGGTTGTGTCGGGGTCATTAAAGAAGGCTTCCAGGCGGCTGCCGGAGCGCAGGATGTCGGTGTAGCCGTCGCCGTCCAGGTCCACCAGCTTCACTTCGGGGTCGTCGAGGCTGAAGCTGGGGGCGACCGGATAGCGCCGGAACGATTTCCGTGACCAGCGGGCGCCATCCTCCAACGGGTAATAGCCGGCCAGGGGGCCGGAGGTGACCAGCAGATCCGTACGGCCGTCGCCGTTGGCGTCAATCATCTGCACGCCGGGATCGGCGAGTGCATGTGGCGGGGCTTGCTGCATGGGGCGGGGCATGTCAAAGCGGCCGCCGCCCAGGTTGCGCCAGTAGCGCACCATGCCGTTCATCTCCAGGATGTCCGGCAGGCCACTGCCGTGCAGGTCTGTCAGTTCCATGTCGGGAGCACTCAGGGCGCGGGCAGGCAGATCGCGGCCCTCGACAACCTCAAAACGGCGCTTGTCCGGCTCAAAGCGGGTATAGCCGAAGGTCAGCGGCGGGAGTTGTTTAGGATGTGCGCTGCCAGGATCATCGTCTTCATAAAGATTCCCTTCGTCATCGAAGCCGATGATGTCGAGTTGTTGCAGCATCGACACACCGTTGCAGGGATCGGCAGAGTAGGAAAAGCGGTACTGGCGCACATCAAGCGATTTGCCATCATCGGTGTGCGTCGTCACTGTGACCGACTTGCAGCGCCGGGTGGTACGTATCTCGAAGCCGGCGCGGAAATCGGAAAACGGATCGGGACGCTCTTCATATTCAAAGTCAACGTGAACCAGGAAATCATCAGGCGAATCGCCATAGTCCGCATACTTGATGGACTTGATCAACAACTGATTGCCGCGATCGCCGGGGTCGATCATGTACTCGTAGCGGATCCGGTTGCCGAAGGGGTCTTTGGTTTCGGTCAGTTTCCAGGCAAAGATGCGCGCAGAGTCATCCGGTTTCGACAAGACAGCTGGGTTATTGTCCATATGCGCGGGATTGCCATAGGTACTCACCAGGCCGTCTTTGCTCTCCACCTGCCAATACGGGTCTGGCACACCCCGGTAGTAAAGAATTCGGGCAAACAACCCTTCCGTTCTGGGACGATATTCAATGACCGGGGCTCCCACCCAATCTTGCTGGCTTGGGTCTTCGATCCTTCTTATTTTGTCCGGCTCGTTGTCAATAAACTCCCACAGGTCAACTGGCACCAAGTCTTCCGTCCCCGAGAGGATGAAAACATCTCGTCGTTCCCCATCATGAAGACTGGAAGACCCATCATTGTAGTGCGGTACGCCGTCGGACGTCTTGCGGCTCACGCCGGGAATGCTCAGGCTCCAACCCGGCCCGAAGGGGCCGTTGCCGTTGCCGGTACTGTATACAAGGCTGAGTTCGGGCTGGAATCCGTTGCGGCCCGGCGGCAGAGCGATAGGTACGGTGAAGTTGCCGGTGCCCGTGTAAAGGTCGGGCGAGAATTTCTCGCCGATGCCGGAGAGGGCGCCGCCGCCCTGAGGCAGGGAGATTATCTGTCCTGAATTACCAGATTGATTAGCCATCGAAACTCACTAGATATAGGATTTTTACTTTTTGTGCGGCGAATTCCAAAACCCATCTTTAATACCTGATATAAGAGGACAATTATTATAGGCGATATGTCGGCAGCATGAGCTCTTTGGTCTCCGGATTAGCCAATATGTCGTCGTCTTCAAACCCATTGGGTAACAAGAAGAGGCTGCTTGGAACTGATACCTTGCGCTCGATTAACATTTTGATCTTCTACCTTAACTACGAAACTGCTTACATCCCGGAATGGTGTTTTGGTATTCATGTGGTTACCCGTTAGGGTTAGTTGCAACTATATTCTGATTTCAGAACAGTTTGGAACAAAACTGTTTTTTCCGAACTGATTCTGGTATTTACCGGCTGGAGACTGGATGTGTATATATTTACCTATTCATTTAGCCTGATAACCATCGCTCACGGACACAGCTTCGCTCTCTCACTCACACGAAGGAAGCCGTCTTTATCTCTCAACAATATCAAGAAAAGCAATTCAGTTACTGACTACTTATTTCTTTCTGTAATTAGTCAAGAATTTTTATAATTATCAATATGTGATTGCTTGATATTCACTTTTTATTAACTGATTCAAAGTTTGTGAGCATACCGCGTGGTATCGTCATTGAAAGCTGGGCCTGCAAGCTTTCTAACCGGAGGGATACCTGGTTGCCATTTACCTTTATCACAACTCCCTCCATACCTGTAATCCCCAACATATTCCCTCCATCAGTCACTTTCACCCGTTCACCCGCACGGAACGGCTCCAGTTTTACATTATCTCCTTTTTTAAGGAAAAGCCGCATGATCTCAATTTCTTCATCGCGAATCAATGCCGGCCGGCCTCTCCAGAATACGGTCCGCCAGATACCGGGGTCGTTCAATATTTCACGTCGTTCCATTTCTGTTACCCGTGCAAAAATATATCCGGTAATTAACGGTTTCTGTATCTTTTTCCATCTGTCACTCCAGCGTACACGAATGGAAACCATAGGACAAAACAGTTCTGTTCCAGCCCGATTCAATCTTTCTGCCACTTTCTTCTCGTGGCGTGGTTTGACATAAAAAGCAAGCCAATGTTTGGTATGATATGCATGCTCATGCATCGAAAGCTCCATTTGCGGAAATGATCAGACAAACCTAAATCTGAATCCGGGTTATAGTTAATCACACATTTATTGACGAATACGATCAATTGCTCTTACTATTCAATGACACGGCTTTATCATAACCTGTGAAAAATGTTGCAAACAGCCATGAATGGGCGGTCTGTATGGTGGATCTTCTCTCTTGTTACATCTACAGGATACTTATATAAACAAATTAATGGATTTACTCAGGAAGCCTTGCAGCCTGTACGTGCATCCAGTCAAAATTTCGTTTGCGGCCGAGGCTGATCCACCCCTCTTCTTCCCAGCATTTCCACCAGTCGTTGTAATCAGGATGAGCGAGTGCAGCACGTTTGCGGCCCCAGCCAAGCTGATTGCGGCGTGTGTCAAAATCCAGGGCAATTCCCCAGGAGTGCATCGACCAGCTGCTGCCACCGCCGCGTACCCGCCTTACGTTCAGGCAACCACCAAAATGGTCCAGATGAAGCTCCCGGATGCTCCTCTCTCCATAAATTTCCTTCACGTTCTGTAAAATACGGCCAAGACTATCATAAACCTTTTCGTGGCATTGGGTTCTTCTGCAACGAACTCTCAAATCCCATGAGAGTCGCATCGGATATGGAAAATCTAACATTGTCTGCCGCTTGCCGCGCTCTCCATAGAGTTCATGAAATTCTGATGTCCGTTGCAGCGGCCACCGATTCGGATTCTTCACTTCGATTTCGTCGGGCCTCCAAACAGGTGATGGCTCCCCGTTCTCTATCCGATAAACCAGCTCATCAAATGCAGCATTGGTTCGCGGTCCCCACAATCCGTCAACCGGCCCGGCATCTATTCCCCGTTCATTCGCTTCCATTTGGATAAAAGTCGTAATCTGCCGTGTTTTTGGCAGCCTGCTATCTATTCCATCAATTCGCGCAAGTCCCTGCATGGTTAACGGGCCTGCGATCCCGTCAATGGAACCACTATAGTATCCTTTTTCCTGTAATATTTGTTGTACGACTCTGATTCTTCTTTTCATAAAAAAGACCCCCTATTTATTAAATTAATAAGATAAGGTTATAGAGATATTTTAAACTATCTATATTTACTGTCGGATTTTTCTACCGAATTTTTCAAGCATATCCCACAAGAAACTGCTTCGCTCGATTGAGCTTTTTGCCACGGAAGTGATGCCGGAAGTGAGGCGGAACCTGGAATCATGAGGCTTGAGGCGGAGTCTTGAGTCGTCGTGACTAGAACATGCCGCTTTTTTAAAAAGTTCTGATTCCAGGCTTTCACTGAACCGTAGTTGGCTGGTCGAAAATTCAAGCACTTAATCCTTCTATCTAATTTCAAAACCCTCTACCAATTTTTTTATATATTCAGCAGCAGTACTCTCCGAACATTTGCCAGATGTGAATTAATTTTTGCCTTTTATATACTTCGAGAGCATTTTTGTATCAAAAAGTGATGGTATTTTTTGTTTTCAGTAAAATAGAAAAAAAGAGGCTTTATTTGCAGCAAGGAACCATTTTGGCATCACTTTCAGAAAAGTTCGGGCAATAACTGATTCAAAAGGTATTCAGTTTTTCGGATGATGAATAAAATTAGCCCTTTGGAGGATATTCATGATTACCAGAGTTTTGTCACTTCTCAGTTCGTTAATGATTGCCTGCTATCTGATTACGGCCGGGGCAGCCGATCTGCAAGCACAAGACACGCCTTCCCCGGCTCTGCTGGTGGGTGAAAAGAGCGGGGATTTATTGGCCATCGTCGATCCGGAGACCCTTGAGATCGTGGCGCGTGTACCGGCAAACCGGCAACCCCATGAAATCACTTCCGATGGTCGATACGCCTATGTTTCAAACAGCGGGATGGATTTCATTACAGTCATTGACCTGGAGACACAGGAACAGGTCGAACCGATCGACATGCGGCCGCTCAGTCCCATTCACGGATTGTGGGTCTCTCAGGGGAAGCTCTATTTTGCCAATGAGGATTCAAGAACCATTTCCAGCTACAATCCGGATACCGGGGAGATCGAATGGGTCCTTGGAACGGGGGAATGGATGAGTCACATGTTGATGGTAAGTGAAGATGCCAATAAAATTTTTGCCACAAGTATGTTTCCTGGCAGTGCCCTAATACTCGAAAGAGTGGACCACAGGCGGATGTGGGACATCAGTGTGATTCCGACAGGTCCCCGGGCCGAGGGTCTTGATGTGTCACCTGACGGCCGCGAGTTTTGGGTAACCAATGTGCATGAATCAACAATCTCCATCATCGATGTGGAAGCACGCGAAGAGATAGAAAAAATTGATTTGCCGACCAACTTCTCCAACCGGCTGAAATTTACTCCCGACGGGCGATATGTGGTCGTGGCTGAACTGCAGGGCGATGAGGTGCTGATCCTGGATGCCCGGACCCGCGAGCAGGTGAAACGGATTGATGTGGGCGGAGGTACGGAAGGAATCCAGATGGATCCGGACGGATCCAGATTCTTTATCTCGGTCAGTCCGGAGAACAAGGTAGCTGTGATCGATCTTGAAACGCTGGAGGTCACCGGTGAAATCCACGGATTCGACAACCCCGACGGCCTTTGGTGGCAAGTTGGGGAGTAGTCTTGAGATATGAGAATTGAGAATTGAGTGTTGAGTGTTGAGAATTAAGTGTTGTTCATCCCAACACCCTTCCCCAACACCCTTCGAAATTCAACATTCCTTGTTCATTATTCGATATTCCCTCTCCTCGCTCCTTGTAACAAATCGAACTACGGAGTTACGGCATCATAGACAGTCACCTTGTCCCACAGATGGGAGTTGGTCTCGACGAATTCGGTGTGGATCGGATGGACCTGGTATTCGTGTTCGGCTTTTTCATCATCGAATACGAATGTAATGGAGTAATCGTAACTGGAGTCGATAACACCACGCTCTTCGGTATCGGCCGGCACACCAATCCAGCCGTGACGGATTTGCGGGATCTGTTGCAGCTTTTTGAGTTCCTCGTAAAAGTTTTGGCTATCCGCCTCGCTTACCCCATCTTGAAACCAGAAAAAAACGGTATGAACCAGGGCTTTTTCGCTATCAGAAGAGGATTGTTGGGCTTTGGTGGTTGCCGCCATTCCCGTTGCCGCTGTCAGCAGTAGCGCGATAAGCAGAGTATTCATGGATGCGATCATGGACTGTGATTTGAAAGTTAAAGAAATTCAGTTTGCCGGTTTCAATGTAATATTTTTTCGAATCAGAACTTTATGCCGTATGTAATCCACATTTTTTGGCGAGTGTCATCGTGCTTTGACAATGTTAACCTTTTGTTTATAAACTATTTACTTCGTTAAATATTCCCAAACCGACGCAGAATTTTGATTATGGAATGGGGAAAGGCGAATGTTCAATAATGGACTATAAGCCCTGCAGGATGAAGCAGGATTGTTTCCGGGAGTGAGATTTTTGGCAGCAGCCCGGCAGGCTCTTTATTTTTGGCTGTATATTAGTTTAACTATTGCAGGCCATCGGCTAGCCCCCAATCAGCAAAGCAATCATGACACACTTTTTTGAACACTTCTATCGACAGGTATGCCGGATGCGTTTATGAATATGAATTAATTCGACACATAATTTTTACCTGTCGATATCATCTGCATGTCATGCTACACTGACAATTTTGACACTGTCATTGTCTTTTTTACATCCTGGTATTCAATAATATCATATGTGGTTTGTCATTTTTTCCCTTTGATGAAATGGCATCGGATTGGTACGGCATTTGCTACATATAAAAGTGAAGAGATGAGATAAAAACTGTGACAAAGTAAACAAACTATAACAAGGTAATCAAAAAACAGGGAGGTGCGAGCCATGTTGACACGCAGAAGAAATATGCCGACAATATTTAATGAAGAGACCACAAGAAGACCAGGGATCACCCGGTTCTCCGATTTGTTGGATGACTTCTTTGAGGAGTCCATGACAACAAGCGAGGCTTATACTCCGCGCTTGAATGTTGCCGAAACCGATAACGAGTTTGAAGTAATAGTTGCATTGCCCGGTATGAGCAAGAAAGAAATCGATGTAAGTATCGATAACAATGTTCTTACTATCAGCGGCGAGCGCAAGCAGGAGCAAGAGCAGGATGGCCGCAAATTCCGGGTCGTTGAACACCGTTACGGTCAATTCAGCCGGTCACTGACATTGCCCAATGTCATAGATCAGGAGAATGTTAAGGCAACATATCAGAATGGTGAGCTGATTGTCACCATCCCCAAGTTGGAGGAAAAAGCCGGTAAAAAAGTGGATATCAAGTAGAGGCAAATAAAACCGAAACCGTTAAACCA
>SKRC01000284.1 GCA_007118695.1 Balneolaceae bacterium
AATCATGGCAAAAGAACAGTTTCAGCGTACCAAACCACATGTAAACGTAGGCACGATTGGACACGTGGATCACGGCAAGACGACCCTGACCGCTGCCATTACCACGGTGATGGCCAAGCATTACGGCGGGGTAGCCAAGCAGTTTGCCGACATTGACAATGCACCGGAAGAGCGCGAGCGTGGCATTACCATAGCCACGGCTCATGTGGAGTATGAAACCGACCAGCGCCACTATGCGCACGTGGACTGTCCGGGCCACGCTGACTATGTCAAGAACATGGTGACCGGAGCCGCGCAGATGGACGGGGCGATCCTGGTGGTTGCCGCGACCGACGGTCCGATGCCTCAGACGCGCGAGCACATCTTGCTGGCCCGCCAGGTGGGTGTGCCGGAGATTGTGGTGTTTATGAACAAGGTGGATCTGGTCGACGATGAGGAGCTATTGGAGCTGGTGGAGCTGGAAGTACGCGAGCTGTTGAGCAGCTATGAGTTTGACGGGGACAACATCCCTGTTGTGCAGGGGTCGGCGCTGAACGCCCTCAATGGCGATGCCGATGCCGAAGAGGCGATTATTGAACTGATGAAGGCTGTCGATGAGACGATACCGACGCCGGAGCGGGATGTGGACAAGCCGTTTTTGATGCCGGTCGAGGATGTTTTCTCGATTACCGGTCGCGGGACGGTGGCGACCGGCCGGATTGAGCGAGGGGTGATCAAGCTCAACGAAGAGGTGGAGATCGTCGGGATCGTCGAGCAGCCGATGAAGAGTGTGGTAACGGGCATTGAGATGTTCCGCCGCCTGCTCGATGAAGGCCAGGCGGGCGACAACGCCGGGATACTTCTTCGCGGGATTCAGAAGGAGCAGCTCGAGCGCGGGATGGTTTTGTGCAAGCCGGGCAGCATCAACCCGCACAAGAAGTTTGAGTGCGAGGTGTATGTATTGAGCAAGGATGAAGGTGGCCGTCACACGCCGTTTTTCAAGGGCTATCGTCCGCAGTTTTATTTCCGGACGACAGACGTAACGGGCGAGTGTGAGCTTCCCAGTGGTGTGGAGATGGTAATGCCGGGCGATAACGTGAAGCTGAATGTGAATTTGATTCAGCCGGTGGCCATGGAGCAGGGCCTTCGCTTTGCGATTCGCGAGGGCGGGCGTACGGTCGGTGCCGGAGTCGTATCAAAAATTCTGGACTGACAAATTTTGAATTCAAGAAATTAGTGAATTGAAAAAATTCAAGGAATGGTAAAATTCAAGGAATGGTAGAATTCAAGAAGTGGGTGAGTGAACAGGATGACGGGTTCATTTTACCATTTAAAATTCCTTGTATTCCTTGAATTTCTACATTCCTTTAACTTCTTGAATTTCATTCTTTCTTTATTCAAAACTTATATATCTAAAACGTGGCAACACAACAAAAAATACGTATCAAGCTGAAATCATACGATCATAACCTGATCGATAAATCAGCTGAAAAAATAATCCAGACCGTAAAGTCAACCGGTGCGGTGGTGTCGGGTCCGATTCCACTGCCCACCAAGAAGAATATTATTACGGTGAACCGTTCGGTTCATGTAAATAAAAAATCTCGTGAGCAGTTTGAATACCGCTCGCACAAGAGATTGATCGATATATTGTCGACCGGTTCCCAGACTGTTGATGCCTTGATGAAGCTTGAACTTCCGTCAGGTGTTGATGTAGAAATTAAAGTATAAAACCTGATAAACAGATAAGCCATGAGTGGTTTGATTGGAAAAAAAGTAGGAATGACAAGTGTCTTTGATGACCTGGGCAGAAGCATCCCCGTTACGGTCATTGAAATTGAACCATGTGTTATTTCACAGATTAAAACAGAGGAAACCGACGGGTATAACGCCGTACAGCTGGCAGCTTTCAGCAAACGGGAAAAAACGACAACAAAAGCCCTGAAAGGCCATTTCGACAAAGCCGGATCGGAACCCAAAAAATATGTCACTGAATTTCGGGATTTTATTCCTGAAGGATTTGAATTGGGTGATGAACTGACGGTTGAAGATGTGTTTACTGTGGGAGACCTCGTAGATGTGGTTGGTATTTCAAAAGGCCGCGGTTTTACCGGTGTTATGAAACGGCACAATTTCAGCGGTGTCGGCGATGCCACACACGGACAGCACGACCGTGCCCGTGCTCCCGGAGCGATTGGAAATGCATCGGATCCTTCACGGGTATTCAAAGGGAAAAAAATGCCAGGGCGGTCAGGCAATGAGCGGGTAAAAATCCAAAACCTGAGTGTGGCCAAAATATTTACCGAGTCCAATATCCTATTGGTAACCGGTGGTGTTCCCGGTCGCAATGGCGGCTATTTGAAAATTTTTAATAAATCCAAAAGTGACATAGCCTGATGAAATTGACTATCTATAAAACTGATGGAAAAAGCAGCGGCAAGAAGGCCGACCTGAATGATGATATATTCGGTGTTGAGCCAAATGAAACGCTGATTTATGAAGATGTTCGCCGATATCTGGCCAACAAGCGTCAGGGTACAGCCAGTACCAAGGAGCGTGGAGAAGTTCGCGGAGGCGGCCGGAAAGCGTATCGCCAGAAAGGAACAGGTATGGCCCGCCGGGGATCGATCCGATCGCCGCTTTTGAAAGGAGGCGGAACTGTTTTTGGACCGAAACCACGCACCTACCAGGTAAGGATGACCAAAAAGATGCGTCAGAATGCCCGGAAATCAGCATTGTCGCTGAAAGCTTCTTCCAAAGCAATTAAAGTAATTGAGGATTTCACATACGAGGAGCCGAAAACCAAAAAGGCTGTGGAGCTTTTGGAAGCCTTCGACCTTCAGGGAAAGAAAGTATTGATCCTGACTGCAGAAACAGATCTGAACGTCTATAAATCGGCACGAAATATCCCGGGCGTCATTGTGCTTGAAGCAAATAAATCCAATACATACCAGATACTGGATGCGGATGTGTTGTTGATTCAAAAGAAAGGGATCGAAGTCCTTGAAGACAGTTTTAAATCCAAAACCGAAGAGGAAGCAGCATGATCATTTTGGAAAAACCATTGATAACGGAAAAGCTGACCCGGCTTCAGGAAGAGAACCAGCAGTATGCGTTTAAAGTTGCGGTCAAGGCAACAAAACCTCAGATTAAAAAAGCTATTGAGAAGCGGTATCCTGAGGTGAAAGTTGGCCGGGTAAATACCATGATCGTTCCTTCCAAACCGAAGGGAAGATACACCAAGGGCGGTTATGTGGAAGGAAGAAGCAAGATTTGGAAAAAAGCAATTGTAACATTGAAAGAAGGTGAAATAGACTTCTTCAGCGAAATTTAAGGTTTTGAACAATGCCTACTAAACAAATAAAACCAATTACACCAGGCCAGCGGCATCGCATAGCCCCGGTTTTTGACGATGTGACGATCAGCAAGCCACTGAAGTCGAAGACCAAGGGGAGCGGCAAGAGCGGCGGCCGTAACAACAGGGGCCGGATGACATCCCGCAGAATCGGGGGTGGCCATAAACGCAGATTTCGTCAGATTGATTTCAAACGGGACAAACATGATATCCCGGCAAAAGTACAGACGATCGAATACGATCCGTTCAGAACGGCCAGAATTGCCCTGATTGCCTATGCCGATGGTGAAAAAAGATACATACTGGCGCCCAACAAATTGAAAGTGGGAGATACAATCATCAGCGGTGAAGCTGTTGCACCTGATGCGGGCAATGCAATGCCGATGAAGAATATGCCAGCCGGCACATTTATTCATAATGTTGAGATGCAACCCGGAAAAGGCGGGCAAATATGCAGAAGTGCCGGAACATCGGCTCAACTGGTAGCCAAAGCTGAAAAGTATGTGACAGTCAAGCTGCCGTCCGGTGAAGTGCGAATGATCCTCGGCACCTGTTATGCTACCGTTGGGACAACTAGTAATCCCGATCATTTTAATACAACCAAAGGCAAGGCTGGCCGGACGAGATGGCTGGGAAGACGCCCGATTACAAGGGGTGTAGCCAAGAACCCGGTTGATCACCCGATGGGCGGTGGTGAAGGAAAAGCATCCGGCGGGCATCCACGTTCGCCTTGGGGACAATCGGCCAAGGGGAAGAAGACCCGGAACCGGAAAAAGTTGTCTTCCAAATTTATTGTCAGAAGAAGAAAAGCTAAAAAGGTCGTATAAATATGCCACGTTCACTAAAAAAAGGACCATACGTTCACTACAAGCTGCAGCGAAAAATTGATGAGATGAATCAAAGCGGCAAGAAAAAAGTGATCAAAACATGGTCGAGAAGTTCAATGGTAACGCCGGATTTTGTAGGATTGACGCTGGCTGTGCATAACGGAAAGCAGTTCATCCCTGTGTATATCACTGAAAATATGGTAGGCCACAAACTGGGTGAATTTGCTCCCACGCGTACATTCCGTGGGCATCCGCTGAAGAAAGCCAAATAACCGATAGACTGAATTGATAATGGAAACGCCGATATTTGAAGCAAAAGCTGTTCAACGACATCTTCGAAAAGCACCGCGCAAAGTGCGCCTGGTGGCTGATGCAGTACGGGGTCAACGCGTGGATAAGGCTTTAAAACGTCTTGAGTTCACTAAAAAAGGTACCGCCGGGGATGTGGCCAAGGTTATCAAATCTGCGGCGGCGAACCTTCGCGACAGATTTGAAGAAGAACGGCTGGACGATGACATGCTTTTTATCAAAAGAATTACGGTAGACGAAGGAGTCACCTTAAAGCGAATTCAACCCAGGGCAATGGGCCGTGCGAATCGCATACAAAAGCATAGCAGCCATGTCACTGTAGTGGTGGCAAAGCAAGAAGATGAAATAGTAACTGAATAAACCGGTAGAATTTTGGGACAAAAAACAAATCCAACTGGACTAAGGCTCGGCATTATCAGAGGATGGGATTCCAACTGGTATTCCGAAGAGAATGAGCCGGCGATGTTGCTGGAAGACAACAAACTGCGTGAATATTTGCACACACGGCTGAAAAATGGCGGTCTGTCGAACGTCATCATCGAGCGAACGCCGAAGCGAATTCTTCTGACGCTGAAAACCTCCCGCCCCGGTGTGATTATCGGAAAGGGTGGCGAGCAGATTGAACTGCTGCGTGAAGAGCTTAAAAAAATTACCAGTAAAGAAGTTCAGATTAATGTCAGTGAGATCAAACGGCCGGAACTCGATGCCAGCCTGGTCGCACAAAATATAGCTCAGCAGCTTGAAGCGAGGATCTCTTTCAGGAGGGCGATGAAAACGGCGCTTTCCTCTGCCATGCGAATGGGAGCGAAGGGAATCAAGGTACGCTGTGCCGGGCGTTTGGGCGGAGCGGAAATGGCACGAACCGAACAGTATAAAGAGGGCAGGATCCCTCTTCACACACTCCGGGCAGATATTGATTATTCCAATACGACGGCCAATACGATTTACGGATCTATTGGAGTAACTGTATGGATATTTAAAGGTGAAATCATCGGTGATGTGGACCTCAGCCCTGGTGCGAAAACCGATCAGGACAGTGAACCACAACGAAAACGTCGCGGCGGATCAGATGACCGTAAATCCAGACGTTCTCGACGCAAAAGCCGAAGCAATTAAATAGTTGATAAGGAACCATGCTTGAACCAAAAAGAGTAAATCGACGTCGTGTTCATCGTGATAAGCTGAAAGGCAACGCTCAGCGAGGTCATATACTGGCATTTGGCAGTTTTGGCCTGAAAGCACTTGAACCGAAATTTATTACGTCACGACAAATCGAAGCTTGTCGTATTGCCATAGCCCGTACGCTGCAGAGGGATGGTCAGACCTTCATCCGGATATTTCCTGACAGGCCGATGACTAAAAAACCTGCAGAGACCAGAATGGGTAAGGGGAAAGGAGCCCTGGATCATTTTGTTGCTGCCGTGAAACCGGGCCGTATTCTCTTTGAGATTGCCGGTGTTTCCGAGCCAAAGGCACGTGAAGCGATGCGAAGAGCTTCCCATAAACTTCCTATCAAAACAAAATTTGTCATGCGCCGTGACTACGACGGGCCATGATGAGGAGATGATATGAAAGCACATGAACTAAGGGAATTATCAAAAACAGAACTGGAAGCACGCCTGAAAGATGAGATTAAGCTTCTTGAAGATCTGAAATTTAACAAGGCAGTAGCCGGGCAGCTGGAAAATCCGAATCGTCTGAAAATGACCAGACGTGAAATCGCCCGGATCAAAACGATTATTAATGAAAATTTAAGTGCTGAATAACGAATATGGCACAAGCTAAAAGAGCACAACGAAGAACGCGTACGGGACGTGTGGTCAGTGACCGCATGGATAAAAGTATCACCGTTGCGGTAGATCGTCAGGTTAAACACTCGATCTACGATAAATTTATTACCAAGACGACTAAATATATGGCTCATGATGAGAACAATGAGGCGAATGCCGGCGATACTGTTCTGATCATGTCCACACGTCCACTTTCCAAGCGCAAATCATGGCGGTTGGTTGAAGTTCTTGAACGTGCAAAATAACGATAGATTTAGGTACGACTCATGATTCAAATGCAATCAAAATTAAATGTAGCCGATAACAGCGGTGCAAAAAAAGTGCAGTGCATCAAAGTGCTGGGCTCTTCCAAGCGGCGCTATGCTCATGTGGGAGATTTGATCTCTTGCTCTGTGAAAGCGGCAATCCCCGGTGGTACGGTCAAAAAAGGGGAAGTAGTTACAGCTGTAGTTGTACGCACGAAAAAGGAGACCCGCCGCCGGGATGGCAGTTATATCCGGTTTGACGAAAATGCAGCTGTTATCATTAATAAAGATAATGAGCCTGTTGGAACCCGGATCTTCGGGCCGGTGGCCAGAGAACTCCGGGAGCGCAATTTCATGCGCATTGTTTCCCTGGCTCCAGAGGTACTTTAAAGGAAATCAGTTATGCCAAGAAAATATAATAAACGTAAGAAATTACACGTAAAGAAAGGCGATGACGTTTTAATCATTGCCGGTAACGACAAGGACAAACGAGGCCGCGTGCTGGCTGTCTTTCCGGAACGCGAACGCATTCTTGTGGAAGGGATCAACATGCGCATGCACCATGAAAAACCGACCCAGGAAAATCCCCAGGGTGGACGGCTGACCCGTGAGGCGCCGATTCATGTGTCCAATGCAATGGTCATCGACCCAACCACGGATGAGCCGACCCGGATTGGCCGCAAAAGAATTGATGAAGAAGGCGGCGGCCGGTGGGCAAGATATGCCAAGGTGAGCGGCGAAGTTATAGACAAATAGAAATTACTGAAAAATGGCAGAAGCAAGATTATACACAGCATATAAAAAGGAAATCCATCCAAAACTGAAGCAAGAATTCAGTTTGGAGAACAATATGGCTGTGCCAAAACTCCAGAAAATTGTGATCAATGCAGGTGTCGGAGAAGCAATCGACAATACGAAAATCCTGGATTCGGTTACCTCGAATGTAGCTGCGATAACCGGTCAACAGCCTGTTACGACGAAAGCAAAGAAGTCGATCTCTAACTTTAAGTTGCGCGAAGGGATGCCGATTGGCTGCAAGGTTACATTGCGAAAAAAGGTGATGTATGAGTTTCTCGACCGACTGATTAATCTGGCGCTCCCGCGAACCCGTGACTTTCAGGGTGTACCGGATAAGAGTTTTGACGGGCGTGGAAATTATACACTCGGCATCAAGGAGCATACGATTTTTCCCGAAATTGATGTTGATAAAGTGGACAAACTACACGGAATGGATATTACGTTTGTCACATCAGCGGAAACCGACGAGCAGGCATATGCGCTCCTGAAGCATTTTGGTATGCCGTTTGTGAAACGAGATTCTAAATAAAGTAAAGTTGATTCCCCATGGCTAAGAAATCCTGGATAGCACGAAACAAGAAAAGAAAAGAAACTGTAGAAAAGTATGCTGAAAAGCGCCGTAAGCTTAAAGAAGCCGGCGACTATGAAGGCTTACAGAAACTGCCGAGAGATGCCAGCCCTACCAGGGTGCGCAACAGGTGTAACATTACCGGAAGATCGCGGGGTTACATCAGTAAATATGGCGTTTCACGAATTAAATTTCGTGAACTGGCACTTGAAGGAAAAATTCCCGGCATAAGAAAAGCAAGCTGGTAAAACTGGAGAATAAAATTCATGCACACTGATCCTATTGCAGATTATTTGGCCCGTATACGAAATGCACAAAGTGCAGGGCACAGAAGGGTAGACATACCTGCCTCGAAATTGAAGCGGGCTATGACCAAAATTTTGGTAGATAAAGGATATATCAGCCGATATATCG
>SKRC01000042.1 GCA_007118695.1 Balneolaceae bacterium
CCTCGGAGGGGAGAAAAATGAAGTGTGTTCAGCACTTTAATTTGTGGGGTGTTCTGTTGGCAGTTGCAGTTACCAGTTGCAGTAGGCAGTGGCAGTAGGCAGGAGGCCGTGCAACTGCTGCACCTACTCATTGACACACTGTATCACTGTATCATACCTGAATCACTCCCGTCTTGAACTCCGGCATTTCCGGGTTGTGGTTGGCACATTCGATGGCCCTGGAAATTCGCACACGGGTATCTCCCGGATGGATAATGTCGTCCACCCACAGGCGGGCCGCTGCATAACGAACATCCGTCTGCCTGTCATAGCGCGACTTGATCCGCTCAAGGATCTCTTCCCGGTCCTCGTCGCTGAGCTCCTTACCTTTTTTCTCAAGAGTGGCAACCTGGATCTGGGTGAGCACCTTGGCCGCTTGGGTACCTCCCATAACCGCAATCTGGGCAGTGGGCCAGGCATAGATAAATCTCGGATCATAAGCCTTCCCGCACATGGCATAATTGCCGGCTCCATAGCTGTTTCCAACAATGATTGTGATCTTCGGTACGGTGGAGTTTGCCACAGCATTGACCATTTTTGCCCCGTCTTTGATGATCCCTCCCTGCTCACTTCTTTTTCCGATCATAAATCCGGTCACATCCTGGAAAAAAACGATCGGAACTTTCTTCTGATTGCAATTCATCACAAAACGGGCAGCCTTGTCAGCGCTGTCGGAGTAGATCACCCCCCCGATCTGCATTTCCCCCTGTTTGCTTTTCACCACCTTGCGCTGGTTGGCGACAATCCCCACACTCCAGCCGTCGATACGTGCATAACCGGTGATGAGTGTTTGTCCATAGCCTTTCTTGTATTCCGTAAAACTGTCTTTGTCCAGAATGCCATCCAGTACCTTGTACATATCGTACGGTTTATTTCTGTCGACCGGGAACAATTCAAGCATCTTATCGGCATCCACTTTCGGCCCCACCGGGTTCTTCCGGTTAAACCCGGCTGATTTCTGCTCCCCGATTTTATCCATGAGATTACGGATTGTCTCCAGGCACTCATTATCGTCTTTCATCTTGTAATCTGTCACACCACTGATCTCCGTGTGCGTGGTGGCTCCACCGAGGGTCTCATTGTCCACATCCTCCCCGATTGCCGCTTTTACCAGGTAACTGCCGGCCAGGAAAACACTGCCGGTCCCATCCACAATCAACGCCTCATCACTCATAATGGGAAGATACGCCCCACCGGCGACACAACTGCCCATGATAGCGGCAATTTGCGGTATTCCTTTGGCACTGAGCACAGCATTGTTCCTGAAAATACGGCCGAAATGCTCCTTATCCGGAAAAATCTGATCCTGCATCGGCAAATAAACCCCTGCCGAATCCACCAGGTAGATGATCGGCAGATGATTTTCCAGGGCGATCTCCTGGGCCCTGAGATTTTTCTTGGCTGTAATCGGAAACCAGGCACCGGCTTTCACAGTCGCGTCATTGGCCACAATCATACATTGCCGGCCGCTCACATACCCGATTCCCATGATCACCCCGCCTGACGGGCATCCGCCCTCATCCGGATACATCTCATAGCCGGCCCACAACCCAAGCTCCTGAAAATCCGCCCCCTCATCGATCAAATATTCGATTCTTTCCCGGGCCGTCATCTTTCCTTTTTTATGTTCCTTTTCTACCCGCTTGGGACCGCCCCCTTTTTTTATTTCAATTTCCTCTATCTCAATAGAATGAATTAATTTTTTAAGCCAATCATTAGCCATATCAATTAGAATGA
The DNA here is from genome assembly GCA_007118695.1 of Balneolaceae bacterium. GTDB lineage: Bacteria > Bacteroidota > Rhodothermia > Balneolales > Balneolaceae > SKRC01. The sequence continues at coordinate 1,777 of SKRC01000042.1, forward strand.
ATTGTTAAATTGAAAGAAATTAATGGATAATACCATCTGAGTAACAAGCGTTTCAAGATAGTAAATTTGTCACTGTTGAAAAGTGTATTATACTGGCTCCAGATCGTATGAAAATGCTACTATCATTCAAAATCAATGCATAAATTAATACTGCTTACACTCATTGTTCCTTTTTTGTATGTCACTTCCGCCGATGCCCAGCGGGGTGTTACTTATCAGAATTTGGTCGAACGGTCGGATCGACCCAATATCTACGTTGACTACCTGGTGCTGCCGGGTCTGGACGGCCAGGCACTGTTCACAGCAAGCTTCCGAATGGATTACGACCTGCTCCCTTTCAGAAGAGTACGTCCCGATCAGTCCAAGCCTTCGGATGAGACAGAATATTTTGCCACAGCCCGTATGAACATGGAAATTTTCAAAGGCAGTTCCGAAGGTCGCCGGCATAATCTTCAACCTGTCACGCGAAGCACCTGGACGGATACATCGTGGGCCGAAACCTTTGAAATGACCCGGTCACGAAGCGACCATCTCGAAGGGGCGATGACCTCGAATCTGGAACAAGGTGAATACAGCGTATTCCTGGATCTGAATAGAGACGGCCAGCAAAGAGGCGCGAGATCCAGAGAACGAACCTTTGAGGTTCCCGACTTCAAATCATCAGATAAAGGAGTCCTGGCCCTGCTTGAATCTTCAGCCGACAATAATGATTCCGTCCGGATCAGACTGCTTAATTACGGAGAAAACGCCTTGTATGGAGAAGATTATCAGTTATTGATTCTGCTCCCCACTGAATCATCCCATGAGAGTTACAATTTAAAAGTGGAAAAATTGAGATCAGGCTCCGACAGTCAGACTGACGGATCGACACTGTTTGAAAAACAAATTAACAGGGATGAAGCCTTGTTTACCGATGGGTTTTCGCAATCGGCTGACAGTAAAAAACCTTACCTGGTATTCAACAAAAAAGACGAAGGTTTTCCAGTTCTGATTACCGATATTCCCAATAGTGAATTTCCGAATGCCCGATTTAAACTGACCGTCACCCCTGCCGGCGAAAGCGAACCCATTGCCGCGAGAACCGTCAACTCCCAATGGATTGATATGCCGGTAAGCCTGTTAAATGTTGATGTGGCCATCGATATGCTCAGGTTTATTGTAGATGACAACCAGCTAAGGCGGATGAAACGGGGATCAAGTTCCGACAGAGAGCGGCGGTTCAGAGAATTTTGGGCTGAAAGAGATCCTACCCCCGATACCGAGTTCAATGAGTTGATGGCCGAGTATTATCATCGTATTGATTACGCCTATAACAATTTCACGACTCCCGAAAGGCCGGGGTTTGAGTCAGACCAGGGTCAGATCTATATTTTGTTTGGTGAACCGTTAAGGAAGGAAAGAACATTTCCTACCGGCGCCCCGACAAGGGAAATTTGGGTATACAGCAGCCGGACTCTGATATTTGAAGCGACATCCGGCTTCGGCGATTTCAGGCTGATCGGCGAACGATAATTTTGCCGGATCCGGCCATGGCGGCTCCTTCAAACCATTGGTAACCCTTTATCCGCGCTGTATAACGGGTTGCAGAGGCTACTCCAGGCAGATAGTTGCGCAATGGTTGACAAGCATCAGTAAGGAATAGTTGTTACTTTCTCACAGAAGTGAACTATCACTATACCAGACTGGAAGTGAAGTGATTTAACTCCGTTATCAAAAGTATGAAACCCCGCATAGCTGTCAGTATGGGTGACTTTAATGGAATTGGTCCGGAAGTCATTCTGAAAGCGTTCAAACATATTGATTTTACTGATTCAATACCGGTATTGATCGGACATGCAGACGTCTTTCAATTTTATGACCGGCAGGTTAACTCAGGTTTGTCCTTCAATGGGATTACCACCATGGATTTACTATCCGATGAAGCCGGGATGATCAATATTATCAATATTACTAATGAACAACCTGTATCTCCGGTTCCCGGCGACATAGAATCCACGGCAGGCAGTCTCTCCATGCTTGCAGTAAAGACAGGTATCGATTTGTGCCTGTCTGGAGACACGGATGCAATTGTCACTGCACCCATTTCAAAAGAAGCGATTCATAAAGCCGGGTATCACTACCCCGGTCATACGGAATTTCTGGCTGAGAAGAGCTCCACAGAAACTGTACAGATGATCCTGGTGAATGAAGCCCTGCGGGTAGCCTTGGCAACTATTCATATACCGGTTAAAGATATCCCGTCGTATTTGACCACCGGCCTTATTGATAAACAAATTGGCCTTCTGGATCATTGTTTGAAATCGGATTTTGGCATCCATAACCCGCATATTGCTGTTTTGGGCCTCAATCCGCATGCCGGTGACGGAGGGGTTATCGGGACGGAAGAGCCGGAGATCATTCAACCTGCCATAGATGCGGCTGCGGGGCGAAATATCCGGGTGAAGGGTCCGTTTCCGGCAGACGGTTTTTTTGGCAATCAGACATATAAAAATTATGATGCCATACTGGCCATGTACCACGACCAGGGAATGATTCCTTTCAAAACACTGTCATTTGGTTCCGGGGTCAATTTCACGGCCGGCCTTCCTTTTATCCGGACATCACCGGATCATGGAACCGGTTATGATATAGCAGGTAAAAACAGGGCCTCGGAATTATCCTTCAAGGCAGCCTACGATCTGGCTGTTTATATGGTTTTGAACAAAACGACTACTGATGAACGAAACGGTTAATAACAACCAGCCGATATACAGCGTCCTGGCTCATGTCTATGATACATTGATGGATGATGTGGACTATGAAATGTGGGGGGATTATATCGATGATATAATCCAGACACATGCCCCGGATGCCCGGGATATCCTTGAACTGGCCTGTGGCACCGGCTCCGTGGCGATTTACCTGGATGAGCTGGGTTATTACTCCCTTACTGCCACGGACCTGTCCCCGGCTATGATAGAAAAAGCGAAATCCAAAGCTGAAGAAAGTGATTCGGAAGTCCGGTTTCAAACCCTCGATTTCCTCAACATCGACCTGAAGGAAAAGTTCGACCTGGTATATCTTGTATTTGACAGTATCAATTATCTTCATACCGAAGAAGAGATTCTGAAACTGCATGAAGAAGTAAGCCGGGTGTTAAAGCCGGGCGGCTATTTTATTTTTGACTTTACAACGCCGAGAAACTCACGACAGGCAATCCGTTACCTGCACAATGAAGAAGGATTAAGCCCTGACAACTACCGTTTTTTCAGAACAAGCCGGTTTGATGGAGTCAATAACATCCATATTAATGAATTTGAGGTTGAGAAATTGAATGAAGACCAAACTTCAGTGCAGGAAAGATTTGTGGAAGTTCACGAACAAAAGATTTACACTTTCAGGCAAATGATGGATATGATTGACAAGACCGGGTTCAAGATTATTGAAACCTATGATGGGTTTAACTTTAAAAAAGCCAACAATAAAAGTTTGAGAATAACCGTAGTGAGCCAATGGCAGAAAACGCAGTAATTTCACTTAAAGATGTCTCGGTAGTCTATGGATATCATACCGTTCTGGACCGGATAAATTTTTCACTCGGCGTGGGGGAGTTTTGTTATCTGATAGGTAAAACCGGTGCAGGAAAAAGTTCATTCCTTAAATTGCTCTACAGGGATATCAAACCACAGGAAGGGTCCATCCAGGTGGCCGAATACGACGTGACCAGCCTGCCAGATAAACAGGTTCCATTTCTGCGGCGTCGCCTGGGAATCGTCTTCCAGGATTTCCAATTATTGCCCGACCGGAGTGTTTATGAAAATGTCGCATTTGCACTGGAAGTTACAGGACAGCGGCGACGGTTTATTAAAAACCGGGTGCTGGAAGTTTTGGGTATGGTCGGGCTGAGTCACAAACGCAAAGCAATGCCGGGAGATCTCTCCGGCGGTGAACAGCAACGAGTCGTCATTGCCCGGGCTCTGGCCAATGAACCCCGGCTGATGCTGGCTGATGAACCCACCGGGAATCTGGATCCGGAAGCCTCACGTTCGATTATGGATCTTCTCAAGCAAATCAATAATCGCGGTATGGCCGTGTTGATGGTCACTCATGATTACAATACCGTCAGGCAGTTTCCTCACCGCACAGTGCAGATTAATAGTGGAAAACTTGAAGAAGTAAAAATGATGTAATAAATGAGATTCTTTTAATGGCTTAATTCATCAGAAAAGTTTATCATGAATTAAAACTAAGAAGCCCGGCTATCAACCGGGCTTCTTTACTACGTTGGCTTTTTCGGGGTATACTTAAAAAGTAAAAAGGGATCTCATACTGCCATTCTATCCCTTGTTACTTGATGCAAACCATTTTGTTCCACACTTTTTAAATTTTTTTTGGGTGATCGAAATACGTCCATTTGTTATCATAGCCGGAGTACCCGAACCCACATTCCGTATCCCCGATATCGCTGGGTACCCTACTGTCGCGATTAATTTAGTCGTATAAGGATTCTGCCTATATCAAACAGGAATAAATGCATCCGTTATGCTATCAGGGTACAACAATTTGTAATCGGATAAACCATCTGCAGAACACCCTGGACAACGCAGCAGATGGACAAATTTCGCAGCGTCTGGCAGAGTGTTATTTATGCTAAAGTTCAAAAATAGATGGAATATTATGCAGATCAATGATTTATAACTTTTCATACAATTATCTTGTGAGATCCGAGCGCAGCGATTCCCCGCTGACGGGGAAATGCGGGTTAGATCAACAAATGACAATGTTGGGCTCAATGTGCTAAGGAACAACGCATATTAAGACTGGTGGCGATAATCCAACAGATGTGACCGGAGCCCAGTAAAACGTTCTGTATTTCTCTTCACCCCTTTTTTAAACAGATGTTCATCACCCAGAAGCCTGAACGAGTTTTTCGCCCTAGTAACAGCCGTATAGATTAGTTCTTTTGTCAATACCTGTGTATCCCTGTCGGGCAGCAAAAAATTGACATGACCGAATTCCGACCCCTGGCTTTTGTGAACGGTGAGCAGATAAGCCGGCTCGAACTGTTTGATCCGCCTTGGTGCAATCCGTTTCAGGACACCGGCAGCATCCGAAAAAACAACATGGAACGTGCCGTCGCCGGATTTCACACATACGCCCAGATCCCCATTGAAAACCCCAAGCGAATAATCGTTTCGGGTAATCAAAACAGGGCGCCCGTGATACCAGCCATCTTCAGGGGTGATGATCCTTTTTGCCACCAGGTACTCTTCAATTTTTTTATTTAAGGAGTCCGTGCCGAATGGCCCTCTTCTTATGACACCCAGCCATGCTTCATCTGACCAATGGGTTAACAGATTCGCTTCATCTTTTTCCAGGGATTCGGCCAGGGAATCTGAAATGGACCGGAACAACATATCAAGATCCTGTTTTCCGTACCTGAACGCCCCGGCAGAGAGTTCTTTGTAACCTGTTCCGAAAACAAGTTCCGTTGCACGTTCGGAATCCCCCCGGTTTACCGCATCTGCAAGCGTGGCAATACCGCTTCCCCCTCCGAACCGATAACTCTTGGTCAGATAAACAATCGAATCCGGGTATGTATCCCCTCCGGTTGACTCCATTGCCTCAACAGCCCCCTGAACCTGCAACCCGGACAAATATTCCACAATATTTTTTGAAAACCTGTTCGATTCCTTGATACAGATATCCGCCAGCACAGCGCCTGCCTCGACCGATGAGAGCTGATCCTTATCACCCAAAAAAATCAGACGAGTTTCATCGCCCAAATGCCTTAAGAGTCTTTCCATCATCGACAGATCGATCATGGATGCTTCATCTATCACGATCAAATCATACGGAAGGATTTTGGTTCGCATATCAGGGAGCAATCCCTTCTGCCGGTATTGACTTAGCAGGCGGTGCAGGGTCCTGGCCTCACCGGTTAGCCTGGATTTGAATTGCTCGGGCAGGGGCTGCTCCGACAAGCCTTGCTGAAGCGCTTGCGACATTCTTGCAGCCGCCTTTCCTGTTGGAGCTGCCAGGGCAATTCTGAGATCTCCTTCCATAACCTGTAACAGCAGCGATAAAATCCGCGCCACCGTTGTCGTTTTTCCTGTACCCGGCCCGCCTGAAATGATCAACAGCCTGTTTTGCAGCGACAGCGCTGCGGCCACCATTTGCCAGTTGGCATTACCGGATGCATCCGAATCAAAAAGGGCCTGCAGTAACTCTGCAGCTTTACCGGTATCCGGGATGGGGAGTTTTTTCGAGGAAAGTTCTATAAGCTTCCTTGCAACCAGTATCTCCTGCATCCAGTTCCTGTGCACAAAGAGCCGGTTATTGTGAATCAGAAAAGGCTGTTTCCCGGCCGGAATGCCAAATATTTCGAGTGATAATAGATCGTCCGCGACCAGGTTTTTCCCCTCATCCAGTTCGGTTTCCTCGATATTGAGCAGGCTAATCCAATCGCCGACTGTTTTATCCAGCGGAAGACATATATGGCCGGCTTTTACAAAAAGTGACAGAAA
>SKRC01000230.1 GCA_007118695.1 Balneolaceae bacterium
AACCCAAAGCCTGTTCCAGGTCTTCAATAATATCATCCGGATGTTCCAGGCCAATGCTGATCCGGATCAGGTTTTCGGGAGTAATGGAACCACCCCCTTCGCTGCTACGGCGATGCTCCCAGGTGCTCTCCACGCCGCCCAGGCTGGTGGCGCGTTTGATCAGCCGGGACCGCCCCACGATGGAAATCGACTCTTTCCCGCTGCCGTCGATCAGGAATGAAATCATACCACCGTAGCCTTTCATCTGTTTTTTGGCTATCTCATGTCCCTGATGAGAGGCCAGCCCCGGATAGAAGACATCGGCTACTTTTTTGTGTTCTGAGAGAAAGGCCGCTACCCTTGCAGCATGTTCGTTGTGCCCCTTCATCCGGTAGGCCAGGGTGCGTGTGCTGCGGCTCAGCATCCAGCAATCATGCGGGGAAGGCACCGCGCCTCCCATCTGCTGAATCAGCCGGATGCGTTCAAATAACGTATCATTCTTTTTGGCGACAAGCGCACCACCAATAATATCACTATGCCCACCAAAATATTTGGATGTCGAGTGCAGCACGATATCAACCCCGAACTCCAGCGGTAGTTGGTTATATGGAGTCGGCCAGGTGTTATCTGCCACCGTACGAATCCCTTTGGACTGTGCCAGTTGAGCCACGCCCGCGAAATCGGTAATACGCATCAGCGGGTTGGATGGCGTTTCAATCCAGATCAGCCTGGTATTCGGCCTGATGTGCGCTTCGATATGATCCAGGGTGGTCATATTGATAAAATCGGTTTCCAGCCCCCAGCGTGCCATAATCTTTTTCACCATAATGCGATTACCCGCATAGACATCTTCGGGGATAATCAGATGATCGCCGGGATCGAACGACTGTAATAACGCCATGGCCGCAGCAATTCCGGATGAAAAAGCGGCAGCGGCCTCTCCCTCCTCCAAGGCAGCAATCAGTTCCTCGAACTGCAGTCGATTCGGATTGGCCAGCCGGCTGTAATGAAGATCCTCCCGGTTGTATCCTTCCGGGTCAATCTCAAAGATGGTGCTCGGTGAGATGGGTGGAATAATCGATTTGGTGGGATTGCCGGTTTCGAGTCCGGTATGAATGGCCTTGGTTTCAAATCGCATATCAGTCAGTTTGTTATGTTGAAGAACGTTCATGTTCCCCCGGCTCTTCCGCTGTACGGCTGGAGTCCGGGTGGCAGGAAAGATAGAGCTTTTTTAATTGTCACTACAATGAAAACAGTGTCATGAATGAGTGGCAGAAATTAATAAAGAACCCCGGGGCAGGGCCATCGGGTTATCAAACGAAAATTTATCTTCAATTTTTCCCGACCCCGATCCCGTCCCGAACGCTTTCGGGATCGGGACGGGATCAGGACGGGGCCGGGGAATTGAACCACTTTTGATTCAATGAGTGGAATTGCGAAGGGTTTTTGAATAATGTCACCTGACCGGCCGCATTTTTCTGTAAATGATTCCCGCCTGATTTCATATGCAAAGCCAACAAAAACATTGTATAATCAATATCATCAAACCGATACATGAATCATGAATTCAACGACTATGAAAACATTTACGATATTAATCATATTCCTTTCAATCAACATTATGACAGCAATGGACCAAAGCAGTGACCAGGAACTCCGGATAAAAATCGATCATGTTGCAATTTCTGTAACGGATTTGCAGGAAAGCGAAGCGTTTTACAGGGATGTGATGGGTCTCAGGCAAATTGAAGAACCATTTGGCGTGGGCCGCCATGCCTGGTTTGATCTCGGCGCCGCCGAACTTCATGTGATTAAGGCAGCAGAGGAAAGAAGAGAGCGTGATCGCAGTAATCATCTCTGTTTTAGCGTGGAGGATATGGATGAGTTTATCGACAAACTCACGGCACATGATATAACGTATTACGATGCCGGCGGGAATGCCGGTGAAATCAACATCCGTCCGGATGGTATCCAGCAGATCTATGTGACGGATCCTGACGGCTACTGGATCGAGATCAACGATAATTTCTGAGATCTTTTACCTGTAAGACAGTAAAGGGCGGGTCAAACAAAGACTTTTGGCCATGATTGGATCGAAAGAAATCAGCAATGAAGAGCATGCGTTGATCGAAATCGGCCCTTGTTTTAGGCTCCTCCGTAATGCTTGCCTTGTAACAAGCACTAAATGCTTTACGCAACAGACCCTGCCCGGCCGGTGGATCAGCCGGTTTCAATCTGGATTTTTTAATTGTAAATAAAATAATCTGTTTACAATAAAAACCAAGAGAATTTACGTTATCTAATTAGTGACTCACGTACAACTGGCGAATGGCTGGCAGGCCTGAGTCAGTTACTTGTTCAATTTGATCTTTATTTATAGTCAAGACCGGGTACCGGATGAAATCAGCTCGCAATATTACCATCACTTTGACGGGAATATTCCTGTGTACGCTTTGTTTGCCGTTGAACAGTAACGCCCAGGAAGGAAATGGCCAGGGAATCAGCCAGCAAGATGAGAGGGAATTGTATAACAGGGTATTGAATTTTGCTCTCGAGGAGTATAAAAGAGCTGAAGAGTATGCATCTACAGCCGAAAGAAGGAGTTCTCCGTCGGACCGAGCCACCGATTATCGACAGATGCGCAGTGCGATTGAGGATGCCAAAGAACTGTTTTACTCACTGAAGGAGAAACCCTCGCAATATGAATATATACCTGCCTTGCTGACCAGATTCTGGGCCAATGAGCACAACAGGGCAGTGAGCCTGTTGACCGAAGATGAAGTCCGCCAAACGGTTGAAAATCCCGATGAGCTTGCATTGATACACCTGGAAAATGCAATTATCATTCAGCCCGACAGTTCTCATTCCTTCGAAGTACTGGCTACCCTTAAGTTCGAAAAGGGTGATACGACCGGCGCCATCACCTCCTACGAAAAGGCCATAGAACGAATGAATAAACCCGGGGTCGAATCTTATGAGAAGCTGCTTGAGCTCTATTTCATGCAGAATCGGCTTGATGATGCGGTCGAACTTGGAAATCAAGCCCGATCCATGCATCCGGAAGAAGTAATTTTTACCGGCTATCTTGCCGATGCTTACCTGTTGCTCGGTCAGTCCGGACCGGTCATTGATTTGATTCGCGAGTTGATCGATGAGAACCCTGACAACCCGAGGTATTACCAGATCTTGGGGACACAGATCTATCAACGCGCTCTCACTTATATGGATGGGGATGGATTTGCTGAACTTGATGAGGATCACACTGGAATTGCTGATACCGATGATATGCATCGGGAAGGGGAGAAACTCATTGATGAGGCGATTGAAAAATTAACCAGGGCTGCAGAACTGGATCCGGAAAATGAAGACGTATTTCATATTCTTGGGATCATCCATCAGAATAAAGCTGTTGCATATTTTGATAAACGCGACGAAACTGATGACCAGATGCAGGCATTGGACTACGACGATGCGGGCATGCTCTACCTGTCGGATGCAGTGGAATACTATGAAAAAGCAGCTGACATAAATCCCTCCCGGATTGAAAACTGGAAGGTACTGCTGGAACTCTACGAGGCACTGGGTGTCGGAAATAAAACTGAGGAAGCCAGGGAGAAACTCGAGGAACTGGCAGCTGAGTCGTGAGTCGTGTTAGTAGTGGGTATTTGTTTGCCTGATTTAGCCTGATGGAGAGGAGGGGGTATGTCAAATTGATGATGGAAAATGTTATATGTCAAATTTGGTAACACACGGAGATAGAGAACATTTGACATTTGCCATTTTCCATCATCAATTTGACATCCGGTTACCCTGGATCATACTTCCGGGAATTTCCAGGGGTCTCTGTACTCGGTTTTGAGGTATCTGTTGGCTCTTGCGACGTTGCTGATGCGCCGCCGGTTGTGGTTCCACTCCAGTCTTTCGCCGGTTCGATAAGCGATGTTCCCCAGGTTGCAGACAATAGCCGTATTGCCGGCAATTTCAATATCACAATTCGGTTTCTCCCTGGTTTTGATGCAGTCTATAAAGTTTTTGACATGGTTCAGAAGATCTTCGCCATCACTTCGGGTGGTGGCAACACCGGTGATGATATCCCGCCGCTCTCCTTCCTCGTCGGTTTCTGTCTCCGAGAGCACTTCCCAGCCGCCGCGGTCGATCACAAGAGTGCCGTTGTTGCCGATAAAAGCCACTCCGTGATTCCGGCCGTACGGTCCACCGTCAATTCCGGCTGCTTGTTCCCAGATCATCGAGAAGTCATCAAATTCGTAAATCGCCTGCAGGGTGTCGGGCGTCTCCATCGCATCATCGGGGTAGCCGTATTTGCCTCCGGTTGCCATCACGGTATTGGGTGCCTCCACATCCATGCCAAACAGGATGATATCCACCAGGTGTACCCCCCAGTCGGTCATCAGCCCGCCCGCATAATCCCAGTACCAGCGGAAGTTGAAGTGAAACCGGTTGGGGTTAAAGGGCCGCTCGGGTGCCGGGCCCAGCCACAGATCATAATTCACCCCTACGGGGGCATCTCCATCGGGTTGTTTGGGGATGGAACTCATCCAGCCCTGATATGCCCACGCCTTGGTCACCCGGATGTTGCCGAGGGCTCCGCTCTGCAGATACTCGATCGCATCCAGCCAGTGCTGACCGCTGCGCTGCCACTGGCCAACCTGTACAACACGGTTATGATAGCGCGCGGCATCCACCATCACCTCACACTCAGCGGTATCCTTGGCAACCGGTTTTTCCACGAAGATGTCCTTACCGGCCTGGCAGGCGTGAACGGTCTGCAGGCAGTGCCAGTGGTCGGGGGTGGCGATAATGACCGCGTCGATGTCTCTGTTTTCAAGCAGATCGCGGTAATCTTCATAAAGTTCTGCCCTCTTGCCGGTTCTCTCTTCCAGTTCAGCCGCCCGCTCATCCAATACATTTTGGTCAACATCGCACAGGGCGCCACACTCCACATTATCTACATTCAGAAACTGATTCAGGTTGGACCATCCCATCCCTTTACAGCCGATCAGACCGACAACCAGTTTTTCATTGGGCGATCCTCCCGAAAAAATAGAAAAGGATTTGGCAGGCACCAATGAGGCGGCGCCCAGGCCGGTAATAATTTTTCCTGAATCACTGAGAAATTTTCTTCTGCTATGTTTCATAATTGGCTGGATTTATGGGTTAATCAATGAACTTACTGATTATGGGGTAATGCCAGCAAAATTGCAATATCGGATATTGGATTTATACCTTTATTGTATCTAATTTTGTATGCAAAACGGATTTAGGCCGCATACCACCAGGGAGGATGTATAGCAGATGAATTCATTTCAAACATGAATCTGATGAGAATATTGAAATAATTGACCGATCTGCCGGAGAAGTCTTACGCACTGTTGAAGAGCTTGGTATCGGGGAAAATACGTTTATCTTGCCACACTAATGGTAATGGCTATTGAAGCAGCCAGAATTACAACAAACGAAACTTTATGAAGATTGAGCATTTTGCATTGAATGTGAGTGATCCGCGAGCGATGTCAGCCTGGTATGAAACACATTTGGGATTGCATGTAGTAAAAAAGTCAAATGAAGTACCTTAAAAGACATTTCTGGCCGATGACAGTGGCCGCATCATGATTGAAATCTACAATAACCCTGCAGACCAGGTTCCGGATTACAAAAAAATGGATCCATTGATTCTTCACCTGGCTTTTGTCTCGGATGATCCGGACAAAGACAGTGACAGCCTGATTCAGGCAGGGGCAACTCTTGTCAGTGATGAAAAACTGGATGATGGGTCTCACCTGATTATGCTAAAAGACCCCTGGGGATTGGCACTTTAACTCTGCAAACGGAACAAACCCATGCTGGCTTAATATCCACCAAAGCTTAATTTAAAATATATCCCGCATCAGCCAGATGTCGACCCTCGACCTCTATCATCGATATTAATCATTCGCCATTCATTCATCATTCACTATTCAATCCTTCGGTCATAAAGAATCCTGCTTATCATCATCCCCCTCTCGCTATTCTGTAATACAGTATCCTGCCATTGATCTGTCACCATTCACTATTCGATATTCATGATTCGATATTCTAAAGCGGGTATACTTCACCAAGGGGCCAGGCGAGCCTGACGCCCATGCCGGTTAACAGTTCTTGAAACTCCCGGACCAGGTTTTCGCTTTCATAGACCTGATGAGGTTCCCGCCCCTTTGTCTGACAAAACCCGGCCAGCGCCCCGGCCGATTCCCCGATGTTCCATTCTACCGGATGCAGGCGGTAGCAGCCGTTGGTGATATGGGTTGTTCCTATGTTTTTACATGCCGGAAGCAGGTTGCGCATGCGCACAGGGATCAGCGATCCGAGCGGAATCTGAAACGGCAGAGAGCTGATGTCGATGTAGTTGTTCCCCTTCGTGCTCGGGTGAAGGTCGATGCGATAGGCCCCGATGCCAACCGAGTCTTCAAACTGTTTTGCATATACCTCATCTTCAGCCAGTCCGGTCTCTTCCATTCGGGCCTCTGTGCCAACATGTTGTTCCATGACGGTGAATCGCGCTTTGATTCTTCTGCTTTCCCGGATGTAGGGATGCATCGCCATACCGTCCCGGCTGCCGGCCGAATCGGGACGCAGACGTAATCCAGGCCAGCCCTGTCCACCATCAGGCCGGGGAGCTTCGGTTTGCAGCCAGTACAACAGGGAGAGATTCAGCTGACGGGCCTGTTCTACATGATAGTCGATCTTCTCCTGTGGCTCATCGATCAGTTTCCCCTTCAAATAGGCGTGCTGCGGCCAGTTGATGCAGGAAATCGGGCCGCGGTAAAAACCGTCGGCAAAATTGGCAGGATCGATGATCTGCCGATAGGTCCACCAGCCCATATCGTCCGGGTCGAATGGAAGCGTTCGCGGTTTCAGTGTCATCGGATGGGTATAGGTCAGGCTGAACAGGGGCCCCGGCCAGGGAGGGTTGATGTCGGGGGTGTAATCACGCCAGAAACCATACCTTTCAGGCTTATCGATGGTAAAATTTTCTCCCTCGATATGCTCCAGGATAAAACAGAGATTAAACGCCTGCATATTATCCGGATCGGCTGATTCCGGAGCGTGAAGTTCGCCGGTCTGTTCACGGCCTTCAGCGCCGGTCACATACTCCACACTTGCGATTTTCAACAGATCGCCCATCTCTGTAGCGTCGATAAACCAGGGGGCGGAAGCCCAAAAGGTATCATCGGTTCGAAGGTCTTTAATTTCCACAGCCCGAATGTGTTCGCCATCTGTTTCAGCGGCTGTCGGATGATGTTGCCTGAGGATGGTGAGCTGTCCGGCGCTGATCCACGGAGCCATTAAAGTCTCCAGTACGGCAAGGGAAACTGCTGGTTCGTGTGAAATTGCGGAAACCCATCCGTTACCCGGGTTCAACTGTTCGTTGTTGCGCTGTTCTTCCGTCAGCGGGTAATGATTCCGGTAGAAATCACGCACAGCCTTTCGGTACTGCCGGTAGGATGCCGAAGCCCCGAAGGATTCAATCCACGGATTTTCATCAGGCGGGACCAGTTGTGAGGTCAGCTGCCCGCCGATCCAGCCGGTCGGTTCAGTCATGATCACCCTCAGGCCCTGCTTCACCGCCGAGAGGGCAGCCGCACATCCGCCCGTGCCGCCCCCCAGGATCACCAGGTCAGCCTCAAGCTCATTGTCTATGTTCAAACGTGAATGTTTTTTTGCCGGGATGATGGATACCGTTTCTGAAGTGGTAAATCCTGTAAGGCCACCTGCTGCTATACCAGTTAATATTTTACCTGAATTTTTGAGGAATTCTCTTCTGTTTGTGTTCATGGATATCCTTAAAGTTTATGATCCGGAATTATATTGTCCGCCAGTACTGCCCGAACATTTGCCAGTTGTGAATGAATAATTGCCTCTTATATACTTTGAGAACAAGTTTTTATCAAAAAAATGATGGTCTTTTTTGGTTCCAGAAAAAGAATAAAAGCGACTTTATTTGCAATAGAGAACCATTTTGGTTTCTCTTTTAGAAAAGTTCGGACAAAATGAATGTCTGCAGAATAAAAGCACTGATGATATGAAAATGAGAGCAATCATTCTATTCAGTAAATCAACTGAAATAAGGCAGAACTTACTTTCTGTAATGTAAAAAAGACCCACCACATATCATTGTGTCATTAAAAAACAGGTGAAAAGATAATTTGGGTAAAACATTCAAAAACCCGTAGTATTTCAATTAACTCAACTAAATGAAAACAAAGAAAT
>SKRC01000020.1 GCA_007118695.1 Balneolaceae bacterium
ACAAAAAGTGTATCGGACTGAAGAGTCACATATAAAACACCTGAACCCGGACTGTGTACCGCCGGCACATTTTTGTACCCTGCCAAATTGACCTGCACCGTTTTTTGTGCCAGTGCAGCCGAATAGGGCATAAAAACAAACAGAAGTATCCAGATAAGATATTTCATAATTTCAGATATGTAACTATTCCCGTTGATCATATACTATTAAAGATAAAACTCATTTCAGGGCAAAAAATTATCATACCCAATAAATTATAATGACTATCCGGTTTCTGCTGCGATAATCATTTAAATTATTTCCCGGAAGTACAGGCCAGCCAATTCTTAAATTCACTGGCCGAGAGGGTGTTGAGTACCCTCTTTTTGTCGAATTGCGCTTTTCTTGCAATCATGACACCATACCGTATATCATCAATACCATCAATGGTATGAGCGTCCGGGTTGATTGAAGTATGCAACCCGGTTTCACGGGCTTTTGTGCCGTGCCTCCAGTCAAGATCCAGCCGCCAGGGATTTGCATTGATTTCGATGATGGTATCATTCCGGACCGCCCAATCGATCAGCCGGTTCATATCCAGTTTGCTGCCATCCCGGCGCAACAGTAAACGCCCTGTCGGGTGTCCGATCATCCGTGTAACGGGATGCTCAATAGCCTTCATAAACCGCTCCATCATGGAATCAAGTGGCATATCGAGCCCGGAATGCACGCTGGCAATCACAAAATCAAACCCTTCAAGAATTCCGTCCGGGTAGTCCAGGGATCCATCTCCCAGGATATCTGATTCAATTCCCTTGAATATGGTCATTTCCACACCTTCCTTCACAAATGTCTCATTCAAGCGGTCGATTTCATCCCACTGACGCTTCACCTCATCAATAGAAAGTCCGCCGGCATAGGCAGCGGTTCTGGAATGATCCGAAATTCCCAGGTAGGTATAGCCTTTTTCGGCAGAAGCCCTGGCCATCTGTTCAATGGTGTATTTTCCGTCACTCCAGGTGCTGTGGGCGTGAATTACTCCCTGAATGTCGTTCTCCTCGACCAGGGGCATCGATTCATGCTTTTCAAAATAGTCGAGTTCGCCCCAGTTTTCCCTCAATTCCGGGAGTATAAAATGTAGATCCAGTTTTTGATAGATATCGTTTTCGGAGTTATAATCAACCGGTTTATCGAAATCGGTCTCTCTATCTTCAGTTAATTGAAACAATCCGTATTCGTTCAGTGAGAGCTTTCGGGCACGTGCTCTCTGACGCATCCCGACATTATGTTCTTTACTGCCGGTAAAATACATCAGGGCGGCCGGGAACTGATCTGGCCGGACAATTCGCAGATCCACCTGCCGGCCTGCTTCTGTCCGGATAGAGCTCTTGGTCTCCCCTCTTCCCAGCACCTCTACGACCATGCCATGATCCACAAAAGCATCAAAAATTCCGGCAGCATCCTGTTCATCAGCCCCGACGAGAATATCGATATCCCCAATCGTCTCATTTCTGCGCCGGAGCGAACCAGCCACTTCAATCTGCTGGACACCTTCCTGTTGTTCGAGATACCCTTTCATCGTCTCTGCAATCTCATTCGCTTCACTCAACAGGCACCGCTCATCAAACTGTTCCAGCCATTCGATCGACTTGATAATTTTTGCTGCGGATTTCTCCCCCAGCCCTGAAAGACTGGCTACACGGCCATCCTTGCACGCCTGTTTGAGCTCATCCATTTCGGTAATACCGAGTTCCCGGTGTATTTTAACGATATTTTTCGGCCCCAGCCCGGAAATGTGCAACCATTCAATCAACCCATTCGGCACCTTTTCCCTGAGATGTTCAAGTACCGGCATCGTACCCTTCTCCACATAGCTGTAAATGTCTTCGGCAATCGATTTTCCGATTCCTTTCAGATCGGTAAGGTTTCTGTTTTCAACATATTGCAAAGCCGGCTCGCTCAACCCTTCAATTGTCTGCGCGGCCCGGTCGAATGCAATGGCGCGAAAGCGGTTCTCACCGGCCAGCTGCATCAAATTATATACTTCACGTAGTTTTTCGGCTATTTCCTGGTTGGTAGGCATAGGGTTTCAGAGGGTTCATCTTTGGTCACAAAATTTTGCATGGCCCCTAATATAACCTGAGTTTGGCACAAGAAAAATGGTTGCTGACATCAGCTACCAGCAGGAAGGGAATAAACCCGCTTCGTTTTTCATTCGGCAGGAGAGAAAAACACTCGCCAGCCGGGGAAGCACTCGACAGGCCGGAGAAGATCTCATCCCGGTGCACGTATGGAAAATCAATCGGAGGTTAAGTCCGGCTTCGGGTTCCACTCGACAGGCGAAGAAAGCGCTCGTCTGTCGTGGAGTTGTTCTAACCCATCTCCGGAAACCGGGCAATAAACGTAGCCCCTTCCCCTTCCTGGCTTTCACATATGATATTCCCGCCGATCAGTGTCATCTGATCATAGACAATAGAAAGGCCGAGGCCCACCGACTGTTCACCGGCTGTTGGACGCACACTCAGCGTCTGATATTTTCTGAATAATTTTGACTTTTCAGATTCCTTGATGCCATAACCTTCATCTTCTACTTCCAGATCGAAACCTTCATTGGAATCTTTCAACCTGACAGTAACATTCTTGCCCAATGGCGAAAATTTAACAGCATTCGATATCAGATTGTCGACCACCTGGGAAAAAATCGATTTATCGGTCACAACCGTATCTGACTGAAGTTCATACTCCAGGGATATGGAAATATCCTTCTGTTTGGCTATATTCTCAGATTTAAACAGAAGTGCTTTCAGCAGGTTTTTCACGTTCACTTTCTCTGGTTTGACTTTCTTTTGCCCCTCTTCTGTCCGATGAACATCCAGGAAATTGTTAATCAGCATGTTCATCTGGTTGGCTGATTCTATGATATATTCCACATACTCCCTGTGCTCTTCATCATATTTATCTGATGCCTCCGATTCCTGTTTCAGGATATCGGCAAGGGAGATGATGGCATTCAGGGGGCTCCTCAAATCATGCGCGGCTATACCGAGAAAACGCTCTTTCTCCTCGCGCAAAGCCACCTCCCGCTTGTTTAAGCGTGCCAGCTCAGCATTCGACCGGGCCATATCTTCGATAAGTTCATTTTTTTGCTGATCATAATCCCGGATCAGAAAAATGCCGAAAACAATCGACAAACCGATAAATACAAGGCCGGCATATGTAATGTAATTGTACCGGACAAAGGCCATTTCAAGCGATTCTGCCCGTTCTTCTATCGTTTTTTCTTCAAGGAATTTCAACTCTTCAAAATCAGTGCGTATATCGTCCATTAAAGAAATGCCGCGATCTGTTCGCATAAATTCAATTGCCGCCTCTCCGCCTGATTCTTCAAAAATCCGGATATTTTCCTGAAGCCCGGTTTTCCGTTCGATCATGTTGGGTATCAGCGAATTGACCAGGATGCCCTGCATTTCGGGCGACATTACCGTCAATTCCACCAGCGACTGCAGATCCCCATCAATTCGCTCCATTGCTTCCTCATAGGGCCTCAGGAAAGCCTGGTCTCCGGTAAGCAAATATCCTCTTTTGCCAGTTTCGGCATCGAGGAGGCTTCCATGCAGTATAAGGGCACAGTCCAGTACAGAATGAGATTTTAGCAGCTCTTCTGTGCTAGTTCTTTTTTGATCTTCACCCAGCCTGATCAGCAGCATGGTGCCCAAACAGAGTACAATGGACACCACAAGCATAATGGAGGCAATTATTCTTGAATTTAGTTTCATTTAGTCTATTGAATTTAACATCGGGGTAACATTTCTCGGCAGATGATAGGGATTCCGATGCTGACAACCCCTGTTTATTAAGAACTTCTACATCAGAGTTTTTTAATATATTGATCACCTCACATGTAAATTCAGTAAAAATCCCTTGCAAATTTCCTGTTGGGAAAGAATTTCGGGTTCCACATTTCTTACATTACGCCTCGAATTTTACCCGCAACAAGGTTTCATCTCCATGATTACAAGAATTTTCTCATTGAAGCTTTTTTTTATTTTTCTGATTTCAAGCCCGGATCTGATCCTGGCTCAACAATCTCTCCAAAGTCCGGCAGAGTATTTAGGCTATGAACTCGGTGAACATTATACGCCGCATCACAGAGTGTTGTCTTACATGCAGCATGTTGCCGCCAATTCCGACCGGGTGAGCCTTCATCAATACGGCACGACCTATGAAAGAAGAGAACTTGTGTATCTGATTGTTACAACTCCCGGCAATCAAACCAATATAGAAGAGATCCGCCTGAACAACCTCCGTATCACCGGCCAGGAAGAAGGGGAGCCGACGGATCTGCAAAAGGCCATCGTCTGGCTCAGTTACAATGTCCATGGAAATGAGACTTCCAGCTCGGAAACGGCGATGAAAACCCTTCATGCGCTTGCTGATCCGGGCAACCGCCACCTGGAACGCTGGCTTGAAAACACCGTGGTGATCCTGGACCCGATGCTCAACCCCGATGGCAGGGACCGGTACGTCAATTGGTACAATCAGATGGAAGGGGTTGATTTCAATCCATTGATCGATGCGCGCGAGCATCATGAAGAGTGGCCGGGCGGACGTTCCAACCACTACTATTTTGACCTGAATCGTGACTGGGCCTGGCAAACTCAGGTGGAAACCCGGCAGAGGGTAAACATCTACCAGGAGTGGATGCCGCATATCCATGTCGATTTTCATGAACAGAGTTATACCGCTCCCTACTACTTTGCCCCTGCCGCTGAGCCCTTTCATAAAGCGATCACAGACTGGCAGCGGGAATTTCAGACGACGATCGGGGAAAATCACATGACATATTTTGACGAGCAGGGATGGCTCTACTTTACCCGGGAAGTGTTTGACCTGTTTTATCCCAGCTACGGGGACACCTGGCCGACATTTAACGGGGCGATCGGAATGACCTACGAGCAAGCCGGTCACGGGCTGGCCGGCCGCGGGATCATCATTCCTGAAGGTGATACACTGACGCTCAGGGACAGGCTGACACGTCATCATATATCGGGTATGTCAACGATTGAGGTGACTTCACAGCATGTACGCAGGGTCATCAGCGAGTTCAGATCCCATTTCCACCGTGCGATGAACAATCCGGATGGGGATTACAAGACCTATGTCGTCAAAGCCGACAATCATCCGGACAGGCTCTATGCTCTGTTGCGTTATCTGGATGACCAAAAAATCCGGTACGGCCTGGCCGGGGCCAGCCGAAACGTGGAAGCTTATAACTTTCAGACCGGCGAGACAGAAAGTACAAGAGTCGGGGAAAATGATATTCTGATCAGTGCCTATCAACCTCAATCACAGTTGATTCGTGTGCTTTTCGAACCAAGACCGGAACTGGCCGATTCCCTGACGTACGATATTACTGCCTGGGAAGCTCATTACCGATTTGGAATCGACGGTTATGCCCTTACACGACGCATGGAACCGGATACCCGGGTATCGCCGGAGCAATACCGGGATTTCAAAGAAATCGGCGATGCCGGCGAGCCATACGCCTATCTTGTACCCTGGAAGTCGATGGATGACGCACGATTTCTTGCCGATATCCTGGATAAAGGACTTCAGGCACGCTTTTCAAGAGTCCCTTTTTCGATCGATGATCAGGCCTACGATAAAGGCACACTGATCATCACGCGCGCCGGAAACTCCATGGAAAATTTTGACCAACTTGTCATTGACGCTGCCCGGGAGCACGCGAGGCAGCTGCACAGGGCTGAAACGGGATTCGTAGCCACCGGAGCCGATTTCGGTTCCGCCAATGTAAGGCTGATAGAGACGCCTGATGTTGCCATGTTGATGGGTGAAGGTACTGTATCCACCTCTGCCGGTGAAATCTGGCACTTTTTTGACCGGCAACTGGAATACCCGGTAACGGTGCTAAACACCCAGCGTTTTTCTGATATTGACCTGGCCCAATTTGAGGTACTGGTGCTTCCCTCGGGCAATTACAGCGGAGTATTGACCGATGATGCTGTAGACAGACTCCGCGATTGGGTTCAAAACGGCGGCAGGCTTATTGCCATCGGAACTGCAAACGGGGTACTGGCTGGCAAAAACGGGTTTAACCTGTCAACAAAATTGGATGAAACAGATGTTCCCGATGAGCCAGAGGCGTTGTTGAAACCATTTGGTGAGCGTGAAAGAGATGCGGTTCAGCGGGCAAATCGAGGGTCCATATACCGTATTACGCTCGACCCAACCCATCCGCTGGCATTTGGTTACGATGATGCATACTTCTCCCTGAAACTTGATGCCAATGCCTATACCTATATGGAAAATGGATGGAATGTGGGGGCTGCCAAACCCGGGGCACATATGAGCGGATTTATCGGCCATGAGGCGAAGGCCAATCTGGAGCAAACCCTGACATTCGGCGTCCAGGTGATGGGCAGCGGCTCGGTCATCTACCTGATCGATAATCCCCTCTTCCGTGGATTTTGGGAAAATGGTAAGCTCCTGTTTGTGAATTCGGTGTTTTTTGTCGGACAGTAGTTTTTCAGTGACCAGTTATCAGTGACCAGTTATCAGTGACCAGTTGGCAGGGGCAGTGGCGAGACACCCGTTCAACTTATTACCGGCGGGCCAGCTCGGCTTCGGCGGCGATGTACCCGAAGGTCGGCCAATTACCGGTCTCGAGTATTTCCTGCCAGATTTGAAAGGCACGCCCGGTCCGGCCGTTGATATAGTGCCAATTGCCGATTCCATATCCCAGGGTTGCCTCAAGGAGGGCATCACCGGACGTCTCCGACAATTTATTTGCATCGAAAATGCCATTGAATACCAGCAAGAGCACATGATATACCTCATTTTCGATGACATCCATCTCCGGTTCTACCACTTCAAGCAGCCGTCCGGCTCTTTCATCATTGCCGGTTCGCCTCTCTGCCATATAGTACCAGTATATGGCGGCCACCTTCATATCGTCATTCGAAGATGCTTCCAGGCAATGCCGGAATGACTCAGCAGCTGATCGAAAATTTCCATTCAGGTAATGAGCCAACCCCAAATGGTACCACACATTGGTATGGAGTGTGCTTCTTGGTTCATTGCGTTTATTCGGCAATCCATCGGGTTCTACAATGTCAGGATGGTTTCTCATTAATCGTACAGCCGACTCAAAATCATCGATCGCTTTGTCAAACATACGCAGAGTGATATAGCGATGCCCACGGTGGCGATAAAACCGGGCATCTTCGGGATGTTTAAAGATACCTTCCGTAAAGGTGCGAACAGCTTCCCGGTAGTTGCCAAGGTATGCCAGCCTACGGCCCAGCCAGATAATGGCATCCGCATTCTCCGGGTCCAGCTTGTAATCGTTCATGGCCGCTTCAAGGTTCTCCCGGTACTCATCCCGAACCTCATCAGGCAGGTCAGGAGCCTTCAACGTATCACCAAGCAGTGAAATCGCCTCAGCACCCCGGGCAAGCGGGGGCAAATCATGATCAGAACCACATGCAGCAGTCAATAAAAACAGTGCAGCGCCAAACAGGAATAATTTCAAAAGATCCATCAAAATGTAACCTCAATTGGAATTTTTTCGCCATCTCTCAGGATCAGAAATTCAACCGTATCACCGGGCTCAAATGCGTTGATCAGGTTCATATAATCGAAAATATCGTTTACCAGGTTTCCGTCCAGTTCAATTATGATATCTCCGCTCTGCATTCCTGAAAGATCGCCCGGATCCCCGCTTCTGACCTGTTCAAGCTTCAGGCCTACACCATCGTAGGAGTAGTCGGGCAGCACTCCGAGCGTTACCCCTTCCATCCGCATCTCCTCGGGCTGCCGGTCGCCGGAATGTATGAATGACAGTTTGGATGCATCAATCGTATCCAGTTTTGCAATCACTCTTTTTACATGCCTGATGACTTGTGCTGTCCCCTCCAGGTTGATCTTGTCGGCGGTATCCCCCGACCGGTGGTAATCGGCATGTGTGCCTGTGAAATAGTGGAGCACCGGAATATCCTTTTCATAAAAGGAGGTGTGATCACTGGCTCCCCTGCCGGTTGAAACCTGGCTGATGTCGAGGGTATCTGTATTTGCCTGCTCGATCAGATCGGGCCAGACTTCAGCAGTACCGGTACCCATTATCGACAACGAATGATTCTCCATGCGTCCGATCATATCGAGATTAACCATCGCCAGGATCTCTCCGCCGGGCAGTGTTGAATTTTCAACAAAATAGCGGGATCCCAGAAGCCCGAGCTCCTCTCCGGAAAAAGCGATAAAGACCAGCGTCCGTTCAGGGCGAATTTCACTGAAATAGTGAGCCAGCTCCAGTATACCTGCGGTTCCGGAGGCGTTATCATCCGCGCCGGGATGTACGGCAGGTTCCGTGCTCTCATCGAGGGAAATAATTCCACCCATACCCTGTGCGTCGTAATGAGCCCCGATGACCAAGTATTCATCAATCTCCGATTTACCCGGAATGATACCGATCACATTTCTCGAGAGGCTATTCTCCCGGTCCATCGCCTGCGCCATCGGCCCGTTAAGGGTAAATACCTGCAAGAATGTATCCTCTTCACCACCCGGTTCCAGCCCGAATTGCCTGAAATGATCTGCGATATAATTGGCAGCCCGGGCTTCGTTTTTAGTCCCGGCCAGCCGCCCTTCAAGGCCCGGATCCGCAAGCCAATGGATGTGATCGCTAATTTCCGAGGGTTCTATTTCATATGTCAGATCCCGGTTTTGCTCGCCGGCACACCCGGAGCCTATCAGAAGAATAAAGAATAGGCCGGTGTAAATTAAGCTGTATAGCCTGCTGATCATTTTGAGAAATTTTTCCTGAACGATAAGAATTTCCTTTCAGATGGCCAATTGATGGTTAACAAAATCTGTCGTATGTTTGCGGGACATTACAACCAAAGGTTGGGGGTGTCCCGTTCCGATGCACCGGAGCAGGACTGAGATCATACCCTGTGAACCTGAACCGGGTCATACCGGCGTAGGGAAACCGATCTGCAACGCGGGTAATTGATAACTGCCTTCCCGTTGCCCCCCTCCTTCAATCGCATCTTAAATTGATGGAGGAAATATGTTTATCAAACGTATTTTATTTTTCTTATTACTCTCATTTATCACCACAGAAGTCTTCCCGCAAACGGTTTCCGGAGTTGTTATGGATGCCGAATCCCAGCAACCGCTTGCCGGGGCCAATATTGTTCAGGATGGTACGGCCACCGGAACAGCCACCGATAACGAAGGCTGGTTTCAGCTTTCCCTTGATAGCGACGGCCCGGAACGTCTTGTTGTCACTTACCTGGGCTATGAGTCGCAACAAGTGGATGTCAGTGACTACTCGGCTCCGATTGAAATCGCTCTGAAACAGTCGTTGATCCGCAGCGGCGAGGTATTTGTGCAGGCTCTTCGTGTGGATGAATCAAGCCCGATCGCCTACACCAACATCAGCAGGGAGGATATTGACCGGCAAAATCTGGGGCAGGATTTGCCCTACCTGGTCAGCTCCACGCCATCGGTAGTGACCACATCCGATGCCGGAACTGGCATTGGGTATACCGGCCTCCGGATTCGGGGAGTGGATCCCACACGCATCAATGTAACCATCAACGGCATCCCGATCAATGACGCCGAATCACACGGGGTTTTCTGGGTGAATATGCCCGACCTGGCCTCATCGGTTGAAAATATCCAGATCCAGCGAGGTGTAGGCTCTTCCACGCACGGGGCCGGGGCTTTCGGTGCATCGATGAATATTCAGACGGCCAGAATGGAGACCCAACCGTTTGCCGAAGTCAATACATCCATCGGTTCTTTTAATACCCGGAAACACAATTTCCTGCTCGGATCGGGGCAAATCGGCAATGGATGGCAGTTAGAAGGCAGGCTCTCAAAAATTGACTCCGACGGATTTATCGACCGAGCCTCTTCGGATCTGCGTTCCTTTTACCTTTCAGGTTCACGCCAGGGAGAACGCAGTATTCTGAAGGCGGATGTCTTTTCCGGCCAGGAGAGAACATACCAGGCATGGAACGGAGTCCCCGAGCCGATCCTTAACAACGATCCGGATCAGCTCGAAGAATACATATCCGGGTTGTGGATCGGGGCTGAGGAAGCCGACCGTTTGCGTGACAACCTCGGCAACCGCCGGTTTAATGAATTTACCTACGACAACCAGGTCGACAACTACCAGCAGGATCATTATCAGTTGCATTATTCCTATCAGCTTTCAGACAGCTGGCTTCTAAACAGTTCAACTCACTATACCTACGGACGTGGATATTTTGAGCAATATCGTGAGGATGACAACCTTTCGACCTACAATATTGATCCGGTTGAGATCGGTGGTGAAACCATCACCAGCAGCGATCTCATTCGCCGGCGCTGGCTCGACAACCACTTTTATGGCGGAATAGTCTCCAGTGAATTGCAAAGAGACGACTGGGATCTGGTGGTCGGCGGCGGCTACAATGAATACGATGGAGATCATTTCGGCGAGGTTATCTGGGCACGATTTGCCGGTGATAGCGAGCATGAAGACCGTTATTACGACAACAACGGCTTCAAAACCGATTTCAACGTATATGGCAAATTCAACTACTTCTTTTCCGATGCGCTCAACTCCTACATCGACCTGCAATACCGGGCAGTCACATACCGGTTCCTCGGCCTTCGCATTGATGAATCCAATGATGAGCAAACCGTTGAAGAACTGCAGCAGCGCGACCGCATCAATTTCTTCAATCCGAAACTCGGTTTTGTTTACCGGTTTGATGGCAACAACAGGGCTTTTGCTTCTCTCAGCGTGGGAGGAAAGGAGCCAACCCGCCGGGATTATATCGAATCCACACCGGAAAGCAGGCCTTCTCCGGAGCGTCTTTATGACTATGAATTAGGCTATGAAGCCAATTACGACCGTTTCAGGGCGGGAGTGAACCTCTATTACATGAACTATGTTGATCAGCTTATTCTCACAGGCGCTGTCAATGATGTGGGGGCATACGTCAGGGAAAATGTCCCGGAAAGTTACCGGGCCGGTGTGGAGCTTCACGGAGCTCTCAGGCTCACCCCCGCTTTGACATGGGAAGCCAATGCTACCTTCAGCCGTAACAAAATTCCGGAGTACACCCACTTCCTGGATAATTTTGACGAGGGCGGGCAAAATGCCGTAGAATATGAAAATACCGATATTGCTTTTTCACCCTCTTTTACCGGCAATTCAACCCTGCGGTTTCATCGCAGTGATTGGCGGGCCGAACTGGTCAGCAAATACGTTTCCCGGCAATACCTCGATAACACGCAAAACTACAGCCGGTCGATTGACCCTTATTTTGTGAATGACCTGCGTTTCGGCTATAGCTTCAGCCGGGTTCCCTGGGTGAGTTCCCTGGATGTAACCATGCAGGTAAACAACATTCTGGATACCCGGTATGTGAGCAATGGTTACACCTTTGGCTGGATAGCAGGGGAAAGCGAGCAGTACTTTAACTACTATTTCCCCCAGGCCGGCCGGAACCTACTGATGAAGGTGAGTATCGGTTTTTAATCATTAACAGAAATAGTAACCGGAACCCTTGTATTATCCCAGTGGAGGACCAGGTTTCCCTGATGTTCGGTGACATCTTCAAAATAGATCATGAACTGTTCCATATGAATAGACTCTTCGGGCTGCACAGTGACTCGCAGTAAATCTTCAGCTTCATCATACTGTGTGCCCCAGGAGAGTTTTTCATTAATGATGACAGTCCATTCATCTTCACCGGGAATGGTGTACAGAGAATAAGTCCCGGCAGGTACTTGCTCGCCTTCAACCAAAACATCATCACCAAAAACAATGACGGTTGATTCGTTGGCACCCGTTCTCCATACCTCCCCAAAAGGCACAAGGCCACCAAATATATCGCGATCGCGGACACCGGGCCGGCCATAGGTTACAAGGATCTCTGTCAGACCAATAGTTTGTGAGACTGCAGCATTCGGACTCGCCCAAACGCGATCTGTTGTTCGTTCCTGGGCAACAAGTGAATGGCTTGAAACCAGCCCGAGAAGAAAAATTGAGATGGTAAAGATCACTGATTTCATATTCTGTACATTTAATATTAGGGTTGACTGATTATGCATGATTATAACGACTCCTGAAGTAAATGCGGGAAATCTTTTTTGAATTTCGCCAGTTTAGGTGCAATAACAACTGAACAATATCCTGCATTCGGGTTATTATTGAAGTAATTCTGATGGTAATCTTCCGCCTTGTAATAGTTGATCAAGGGAGAAATTTCTGTCACAATGGGATCCTCCCACAAATCGGATGCATCGGTTTTTTCCATTGACTGTTCAGCGATTTTTTTCTGTTCATCATTGTGGTAGAAAATTACCGATCGATATTGCGGCCCGACATCTGCCCCCTGGCGGTTCAATGTAGTGGGATCATGTGTATGCCAAAATACTTCCAGCAACTCCTCAAAACTGATCACTCCGGGGTCGAAATGGAAGCGAATCACTTCAGCGTGACCGGTATTGCCGGAGACCACCTGATTATAGGTGGGATTCTCAACTTCTCCGCCGGAATAGCCGGATTCTACTGAAACCACTCCGTTTACCCGCTGATAGATTGCTTCCACACACCAAAAACAGCCGGCTCCAAGGGTTGCCTGTTGATACTCCTGTTCAACTGAATTTTCTGATTCGTTCATGGGAAATAGTAATAAGATTATGAGAAGAATATTCATGATACATTCCATCCAATTAATTGGTTGTTATTTGATCAACTCATATTGCGATCAGATAGTGCCCTTCGGGTATAATAATATAAGCGCCTCAATATTTTTCAGTATTGAGGCATCAATATCGTTTAAATTCCTTTAGAATGACAATCCTTTCAAACTGCTCAAATAGCGTTTACCACTCAATATTTCTTCCACTTTGGTTCTGTGGCTCTCGAAGCTCGATATCCAAATTTTCATTCGTCTCGTTTTCTTTGCCCTGAAGTTCTTCGAACAACTCTTTTTCGATCTGTTCAATCTTTTCGTACTCTTTCATCGATTCATGATCCACCTTCGTTTCAGGTACCTGCCGGTTGAGGATTTTCTTGAAATCACTGAATCCGCGCATGAGCCTGCTTATCCTGATTTTCTCACCTTTAACACCCTGAAGAATAAAATTTCCGGAATTGGCCGAAAATTTAACCTTATCCAACCTTGCCCAGTCGATGATCACATCACTGCCAAGCCATCGTCGTTGTTGCACATACCGATCGTTCACGATCAGGCGATTGTTAAAATATTCTGATATGAGCCAGGTTCCACCGACTGCAAGAGCGGCTCCCATCAGAAATAGCGACAGGCCTGCTTCCATGCCTGCACTGATCATCATGGCCGTAAGTATCAAACCGGCTCCCATGAGCAAGGTCAGAAAACCGAGCCAAAAGGTATTTCGGCTGAATCGCAGCAACAAACTGCCATCCGGCGTCGTCTCTGCCGGCCGTTCCGATGCCATCCACCAGCTTCTCAGTGAATAGGCTCCGGCCAGTAGTGAGATAATCAATATGATCAACTCGAGAATAAACATAACTCCTGATTTTTTTTTTGCTATGTATGCTATATAACATCAATGTAACAAGGAGATTGCAAAAAAAATACAGGCCGGGGGCGGGGAACAGCGAATATCGAATATCGAATATCGGACAAGGGAATATTGAACAGGGAACAGGGAACACCGAATATCGAACAGGGAATAATGAATAAGGATCAAGGAACGGGGAGCGGGGAGCGGGGAATGGGATAAGGCGCCGGGGGGCAAGGTGCAAGGTGCGGAAGCAGGACGCGCGCGGGGCAAGGTATGGGGGGCGGGGTATTGTGAGCACTCCCTCACGATGGGGGGAGTGCCCAATAAAGTGTGTCAGTTTCTGTTCTCGAATACGGGATGAATCCGAAAAGACAGGGCCATGGCAATTATGCTTGTCAACACAGCCGCCATCAACAATTGCACCATTGGAACCTGCAGATCCAGCAGCCAGCCGACTATAAAAGGGCTGACCGATGTGCTGAGTACCATCAGGGAAGAAAAAAGGCTTCTGACGGTTCCGATCATACCGGTCCCATAGAGTTCTGCCCATAATGCGGATTTGATATTTCCACCTACACCCATGGTAATTCCGAACAGACCCATATAGACAAACGCAGCCCAGTTGGCTGAATAGATCACAGGTACTGACAGTCCGAGAATCATCGGGATCAAAAAGAAGGGAAACAACGCCTTTGCCGAAAACCGGTCAATGGCCGGGCCAATCGCCAGTGATCCTGCTATCCTGAAGACGGCAAATGCGATAAAAGCCGTTGCAATCAAGCCGGCGGTCCAACCCAGGTCGGACGCGATACTCACCTGGTAGAGAAACAAGCCGGTAGCCCAAAACGGAGGTATCAAAATGGCCGGAATCAGGTAGTAAAGGCGTGTATCATTGAACAACAAAGCATAATTCTCCCTGGCACTCGACTCCGACTCCTGCTCCTCCTGGGGGTTGATCTTCCCGGCCTTGCTGCGGCCGATTAAAAAATAAAGTACAGGCATTAGAATCAATCCGATCACCAGTGCAATGACTCCCCATGCCACCCGCCAGTGCATGAAAGCAAGTGCTGATGCAATGATTACGGGCAGAACAGCCTCACCCATCGGGTACCCAAGGCTTGATATACTCAATGCCTTGCCACGCTGGCTGTCATAGAACCGGGCCATGGTGGTCTGAGCCGTATGGCTGCTCAAACCCTGACCGGCCAATCTCAAAAAGATCAGCCCGATAAAAAGTACCGATACATGCCAGGAGACCATCACGATCAGACTGGCCATCAGCAAACCGGCCGCCACACAGAAACTGTACCATCTGAGAGGCACCCTGTCGATCCACTGACCCAGCCAGGGAAGAGCTACCGCACTGAAAAGTGTGGCTACTGAATACATCGTTCCGAATCCTGCATTGGACAGTACAAACGCCTCCAGAAAAAATGGAACAAAAAGTGAAATCAGGAACGTTTGCCCGAAGCTTGAAAAGAATGTCATTGACAAACCGAATGAGAGCAACCTCTTCTCTTTCAGTACAAATGCTACGTAAGTCATTACTTGATGTAGGGTAATTAGTCGTATTTATTAAAGGCTTATAAATTACGGGTTTATATAATTAAATGAAGCATTTTTTCAGGAAAAAAAGCAAAGCGCTTTCAATGCCGCCGGCCGGCCGGCATTCATGCATTACATTCCCGAATGGGTGATCTCTTCCAACTGTGGACGGCTGGTTTCCGTATGGATGTGCGATCCCCGGGTGATGCATAATTCCAGCTGTGGCCGGCTGGATCTGATAGCAATGCCAAATTCTCTTCAATTCTTGAAGCGGATACGCGTTATATTATGGGATAACTGAATAATATTGTGGGATATCCGAATATTACAGAGCCAATGGTAATTCATTCTCTTACTTCCATGACCTTGCGTTCTATATGTGTACTCATCTTCTGTAACAGCTTCTTCATCAGCTGCAGTGATGATGAACTCGGGCCGGCTCCGGTTCCCGACAACTATGCCGAATCTATTGAGGAATGGAAAGAATACCGGATTGACAGGCTGACCGAACCTACCGGATGGCTGCGGCTGGCTGATCTGATTTGGCTGGATGAGGGGGAAAACAGTTTTGGCAGTGGCCCGGATGTGGATATCCGGTTCCCGGAAGGCACGATGCCTGATTTTGCAGGGATATTCACCCTCAGCAATGACCGTGTGGAAATGAAGGTGGCCGATGGCGTGACCATTACGCATGAAGGGAAGCCTGTAAACGAGATGTTGATCTTTGACGGGGAGAACCGGCCAAGAGTCGAACAGGAAGATTTGATCTGGTTTGTCGACACCCGTGGCGACAAGCAGGGCATTCGGATTTACAATCAGGATACGCCTGAAGCAGATGAATTCGACGGATTTCCCTTCTATCCACTGGATCCGGCCTGGCACCTGGAAGCTCGCTTCATACCCTGGTCGGATGAACAAACCATTCCGATTGTCAATGTCCTCGGCGATACCATCGAGCGCTCCTCACCCGGGCAAGTGGAATTTGCCATTAACGGGGAATATTATACCCTGGATGCTTTTGAATCGGCAAGCGGACTGTTTCTGATGTTTACCGATCAGACCGGTCGTACCGAAACCTACCAGGCTGGCAGGTACATGATCATCGACCCTCCGGATGAAGATGGAAAAACGATCATCGATTTCAACAAGGCTTATAACCCGCCATGCGCCTTCAGCAAGTTCACAACATGTCAGCTGCCGCCCCCACAGAACCGGCTGGATGTAGCCATTGAAGCAGGTGAGAAGCGTCCGGTGGGCTGGGAAGGTTTGGAGTTTTGAATGACTGATGCTGAGAATAATTGATTACACCCGAGAAGAAAAAAGAGTGCTCTGTTCGTTTTCATGAATTCTCTTGTTCATAAACCCACCCATTCCAAACTATTCCAATCACAAATTTACAGTACATCAATGCACCGATGTTTCCTGGTTTGCAGTTATCCTGAATTCGGGGCAAATTCCGATATCAAAAATTTATCATAAAACCGAAATGTTGAATGAAAACCCTGCTACGAATCTCTTTCCCCTTTTCAGTCCTGTTCCTGCTCATCCTGTTTGATCTTCAGGCCCAGGACCGGCTGTCCGGGGAGCCATTTGCCACGCGTTCGGAAGTGATTGCCAACAACGGAATGGCGGCCACCAATCATCCGCTTGCCAGCCAGGTTGCCCTTGATATCCTGAAGCAAGGAGGCAGCGCTGTGGATGCTGCCATTGCAGCCAACGCTTTCCTGGGGTTTGCCGATCCTGCGATGAACGGACTAGGGGGTGATATGTTTGCGATTATCTGGAATGCGGACGAACAGAAGCTTTATGGGTTGAATGCGAGTGGAAAATCACCCAAAAACCTGGAGATCGATTATTTTCTCGATCGAGGGATGAATCGCATCCCTCCTGCAAGCCCCCTGGCAGTAACCGTACCCGGTGTGGTGGACGGCTGGTTTGAGATGCATGAAAAGTTCGGAGCCATTGAATTTGACAAACTGCTCGAACCGGCTATCAGCTATGCACGGGAAGGTGTTGCCGTTCACGCCGAAATTGCCGACCTGATGGCTTTCCTGGACAGGGACCTGATCCGCCACTACGGCCTGCCCGACGACTTCGAATGGGAAGACCTGCCCACCTTCAGTAAACTGTATAGGCCGGATGGCCGATTTCCCGTAAAAGGGGAATTGTTTAAGAATCCCGACCTTGCCAATACCCTGGAAAAAATTGCCCGCGGAGGCAGGGATGCCTTTTACAAAGGTGAGATTGCAGAGGCCCTTGCAGGCTTCATGGAAGAGGCCGGAGGGTTTATATCAAAAGAGGACCTGGCTTCTCATAACTCTGAGTGGGTGGATCCCATTTCAGTTAACTACAAAGGCGTGGATGTCTGGCAGCTACCGCCCATGACCCAGGGAATGTCGGTATTGCAAATACTGAATATTCTGGAAGGGTATGATCTCTCCAAATACGGTTTCGGCAGCGAGGAGCATATCCATTACTTCACCGAGGCAAAAAAACTGGCTTATGCCGATATGCATGAACACTTCGCGGATCCCGATTATTATGAAACACCTATTGAACAACTTCTGTCGAAAGAATACGCGGCAGAGCGCCGGGAGAAAATCCGTGCCGACTGGGCACAGGGTTACGGGCCCGGCCTTGAGGCCGAAAGCCATACCATTTATCTGAGCGTTGCCGATAAGGATGGCAATATGGTCTCGCTGATCCAGAGCAACTCCTGGCTGTTCGGCTCGCTGATGACTCCGTCCAGGCTTGGATTTCCGCTTCAAAACCGGGGAACCGGGTTTACCCTGAATGAGGATCATGTCAACGTCTATGAACCCGGCAAACGTCCGTTCCATACCATAATTCCGGCTTTTGTCACCAAAGACGGGGAGCCATACATCAGTTTCGGCCTAACCGGCGGCGATATGCAGCCTCAGGGACACGTGCAGATCGTGATAAATGTGGTTGATTTCGGAATGAACCTCCAGGAGGCGAGTGATGCTCCGCGAATCCGGCACTCCGGTTCAGGCACCGGAACGGTAGAGCTGGAGTCGGGCTTTGACTATCAATCGGTACGTTCCTTGATAAAAATGGGCCATACGGTGCAATACGGCTTCGAACGTTTCGGCGGATTCCAGGGTATTCTGTTTGATGGCACCTTCTATTACGGGGCCTCTGATTCCCGAAAAGACGGCCAGGCGGCAGGGTATTGAGTTACAACAGGAGATCCAAAGAATTAGCAAAATTAATAATACTATATCAAACTTTCTTCATAATTCGTTATATAGTTATAAAGATGCTTCCCCTTAATTTTGTTCCGAAGTTTGTAAATGGATAAGTATTTAAAGCTAAAGACCTTTTGGTTCTTTCAGCGTAGTCGATTAAATCTTACCAATAATTTAATGTAGAGGTAAATATTATGAAAATCAGAGATTATAAATTGAATTTTTCCTGGATTGGCTTGACAGTATTATTGGTGGCTGGTTGCTCTGCAACAGAAAGAACTGCCAATGACGAAGCAGCTTTGGAATCGATTGCTGAAGCTTCAACTTTCGAAAGTATTGTACATGAAGAAGTGGAAGCGAATCAACGCTCACGTTTAGGCATTCAAATTGACCATACAAAATCATTGATAGACCATCTGCGCCAGGTTCCCGGTCTTAATATCAATTTCAGGGGGTACGATTACGACATCAAAATGCGAGGATCAACTCGATTTGAGAGAGGTGAGATCGAACGTGCACTTTTTGTGATCAACCGGATGCCAGTTGGGACCAGTTATAACGATACAATTAGCCTGTTTGCCATGGAAAATGTAAAAGAGATCAATGTCTATAAAGGAACCCAGGCGCTCCGGCGATTTGGCGACAGAGGAGTCTATGGAGTTATCGAGATCATAACTGAATGAGTGGTTAAAATTTCAAAATCAGATTCAGAATGGTTTTTGATTTTGTTTTTCATGCAGGATTTATTTACTGTACATGAAACTCTTTCAAACCGCCTGTCATGATGAAAATTCTATTACAACTCTGTTTGATCCTGTTTGGATTCAACACCTTATCTTTTGCAAATAATTCTGTACCCGATTGGATTTCCAAAACATATGAAGCTTCGATTGAACATTTCAGCGATGACCCTGCTGACAAACCTGAAC
Source organism: Balneolaceae bacterium (assembly GCA_007118695.1). Lineage (GTDB taxonomy): Bacteria > Bacteroidota > Rhodothermia > Balneolales > Balneolaceae > SKRC01. Next base: position 19,238 of record SKRC01000020.1, read on the forward strand.
GTCACGAAATCCGGATCAAACGTTTTCAGGCAGTACCAATGCGAGATGATGTCACATTGTATGCCGACGTTTACCTGCCTGCGGAACCGGGAGAATATCCAACCATCGTTTCAAGGACCCCATATGGTGTGCAGCGGCCCGGGAGTCATGAACGATTCATAAAGTTCGCACAAAATGGCTATGCGGTAGTTTTTCAGGATGTTCGCGGCAGATATGAAAGTGAAGGAGTATGGGAACCTTTCCGTGATGAAGCAGAAGATGGATATGATACTATTGAATGGGCAGCCTTACAACCCTGGTCGAATGGGAAGGTTGCAATGCAAGGCGGTAGTTATCTCGGACATAATCAATGGGCGGCTGCATCCCAAAACCCGCCTTCCCTTGTTGCAGCTTTTCCTGCGGTTGCTTCGACCAATCTCTATGCCAACTGGATAACAATGGGAGGTGCATTTCGGCTGGCTTTCAATTATGGGTGGGGAGTCGTACGGATGCCAAACCGTATCATGTTGCCGCAATTTTGGCACACAGAAGATTATACTCCGGAGGAGTTGAAATATGAAAATATTCTGATGCACCTGCCGCTTATAAACGGAGATCTTCAAAGTGCCGGGTATATGGTTCAGCACTATCGCGACTGGGTCGAACATGAAAGTTTTGATGAATATTGGCAGCAAATCGATGACGAATCACGATTTGATCAGATGACAATCCCGACATACAGTTTCGGGGGATGGTTTGACATTTTTGTGATGGGTACAATAAATGGATATGTCGGTATGAGGAACCAGGGAGCAACTCAGGAAGCAAGAGACGGGGCACGCCTGATTATCGGGCCATGGGGACACGGGGCTTCACAAAGTGCCGGAGATTTTGATTTCACCCCGGCAGCATATGTTGATCAGTTCGAAACGGAGTTGCGCTTTTATGATTATTATCTGAAAGGGATCGATAATGGACTGGGAGACGAAAAACCGGTAAAACTTTTCTATATGGGTGCCAATCAATGGCGTGCAGAGGATGATTACCCGATTCCGGGAACTGAATATCGCAATTTGTACCTGTCCAGTGAAATTGGGGCGAATTCAGTACGTGGTGATGGAATTCTGACATTTGACGAGCCTTCCGAAATTGGCAGCGATAGTTATCGTTATGACCCTGCCAATCCTGTGCCGACATTAGGTGGCAATAACTGTTGCGGGGCTCCGACAATTGCCGGCCCACGAGATCAGCGTCCACTGGAAAGACGTGAAGATGTATTGGTCTATACCAGTGATTTTCTGAAAGAACCTTTAACTATCGCCGGGCCAGTCAATTTGAAACTTTTTGCAGCAACCGATGGCCCTGACACCGACTGGATGATTAAACTAGTGGATGTATATCCCGATGGGACTGCCAAACCTATATCAGAAGGCATATTAAGAGCCAAATTTCACCGGGGACTTGATCAACTCAATTTATTGACACCTGACCAGGTCTATGAGTTTGATATTGAACTGACTGGTACGGCAAATGTATTCAAACCGGGACACAGGATTCGGGTAGATATAACTTCAAGCAACTTTCCACAGTTTGACCGCAATCCCAATACCGGTGCACCGCTCGGCAGCAGTGACGAGATCAGGGTAGCTCATCAAACGATCCATCATGGAGGCCCGCGATTGAGCCGTATTGTGCTTCCTGTAGTACAAAGTCTGGATGAACGGCATTAAAACTGGGATATAGGTGTCTTACACCCTGATTTCCCAAGGGCTTTCTCAGTACCTGCTTTAAGCGCAATGTAAAAATAAACCTGATAAAAAGAACTTTAATACTGTTTCAGACCAGTCCCTTAAATACAGTCAGACTTATTTAAGTTTTCCCTTTATCTCATCGGCTATTGCCTCACCCTTCTCGATCAGATCATCAGAGAATCTTTTGGTACTCTCATATTTGTTTCTCAGATTATCCAGATAATCTTCAAATTCGTGCCGGGCCATATCAGCAAAATCCCTGCCTTTCTTCGTGAGGTCCTGCTGGGTTTTTTTACTTTTACGGGAAAGGTCTCTTCGGGTTTTATCCCCTCTGTCAGGTGCAAATAAAATTCCTGCAACTGCTCCCACACCTGCGCTCACAACTATGGTCAATAATGTATTCTTAACACTCATGATTATCTTTGGTTTAATGAAAATTTATTTAATGACAGTTTCTGATATACTTAAATTCGAAATAAACTCTTTCCGTTCCTTCCATCGCATTTATTTTCAAGCACCATTCACCTGTATCAGCGCTGCTGAAGAGTACAATTTCCCGGGGGACTTAGCGACGGAAAATGATTCCTTACAGAACGCGGCCTTTACCCCGAAATAAAAGTCGAACAACATCCATTCCAGCTTCAAAAGAAGCTTTGATGAAAAATTCGATATCAGAAGAAAAAATTATGTTGTTATTAAATTTGAAGGAAGAATTTTACCATAAAACTTTGGAGAAAGCAGCTTCTTTTTTAGTAAATAAATTGTTGTTCAGGGCTGATTTTAGCAATTAATTCCTCAAAGTCATCGACCATATAACATAGCCTCAGAGTTGGAAAATTTTCTTCAGGGGCAGGTTTGGCTTCATTGATTGTAAAGAGGATTTCGGCCAGCCGAACGAATATCTCAACATTGTCCGGATTGTGTTTTCTTGAATCTTTGTGATTGAGACATTCCATATGAATTGACATTTGCCATCGATTCAACTGATATGACGATGTAAATACAGATTGGTTACATCATTTCGTTGGCCAACATCCGGCTTCGCAATTCCATCCATACGAATTCAGGTAATTCCGAACAGTAAATTCTGCATAATTGATAAATTTTCAGTAAGGTAGGAGTTTGAAATACAATAACCGGACAGGTTTTATAACTTCACGTTTGAAGAGCCGCGGATTCCCATAGCGAGCTAAATCATACGGGTTAACAAATCATTTAAATACGGAAAAACATCCAATGAGTAAAAACATTCTGATAACCGGGGCAAGTACGGGTATCGGTGCAGAGACTGCACGATTATTGGCGCCGGAAAACAATATCATTATCCATTATAATTCGTCCGAAGATGCCGCCAAAACTGTCGCAAAAGAAGTGAAAGAGCGGGGAGGACATGCGCATCTCGTTCAGGCGGATCTCTCAAATGAAACAGGCACCAAAGGCCTGGTTCAATTTGTCACTTCAGAGTTTGATCGGCTGGATGTACTGATCAACAATGCCGGCAGCCTGATTGAACGGCGAGAGGCCCGAGAGCTGGAATGGGAGCTGATGGAACAAATCTTTCGGCTGAATCTTTTTTCAGTGATGACCTTGTCTTCCCTCTGCATTCCGTTACTGGAGAAAGGAAACGGCCCGTCTATCATAAATATCAGCTCTATTGCCATGCGACACGGGGCTCCTACGGCTACCATATACGGAGCTTCCAAAGGTGCGCTGGACTCTTTTACCCGGGGATTGGCGAAAGAACTCGCACCCGATATACGCGTGAATGCCGTGGCACCGGGAGTCATTGAAACTCCCTTTCACGATCGGGTTTCCACTAAAGAGCGAATGGAGACGTTTGCCGAATCAACACCACTCAAACGCAATGGCAAACCGATCCATATCGCTGCAGCCATTCAATTCCTCATTGAAAACGATTTTATGACCGGTGAAACCATAGATGTCAATGGCGGATTGTTCATGCAGTGAAAACCTTCTGGCTTACAAATAAAATCACTTCCAGGTTATCAGAAACAGAGTTTCTGGATTCCGGTGCAGAGTGGAAAAGATCACAACGATCCGTTTAACATTGCTATTTGTCATTGGAATGATCTCAGGGCAGATATGAAATCCGGTGATGAGCTTTGGTTATATTCAAGCCAGGTGAAACTTGGGGAAAACGTGGCTGGCAGAGACGGGATAGAAGCACCATTGTTTCACCCACTAACGGAACAAAAAAAGCCTGAGTGAATGTAAATTAACGTGAGTTCGAGATAAAATAGGGTGGTTTTTTTGAGTAAAAAAGCAGGAAGTTTCGTATATTAAGGTATTGTTATTACTTAACATAACTAATCCTTCCTGCCAAGATCGAGCTGTAATAGAAATTTACACGTTGAAATGATCTCGTATCTGGTTTCCACCAGAAAATTCTCCTCGAAAGAAACATTTACAATTTACATTCACTTTATCCTTCCGTAGGTTCTGCCAGCGATGACATTCTTCACTTGTCGCTCATTCAATGCACCGACCTCTTCTGCAATTTTAACTACAGACCAATCCTTCCTTGCCAATACACGTATCTTTCTGACTTGGTCTGGCGATAAGGTTTTTGGTCTTGCTTCTATGATCTTGAGATAGAATTCGTCGTCCTTCCACAACTCGGCGATAAACGGATTCGGAATGCCTTTTCTCGGGTTTTGTCTTGCATACATCGCGATGGCCCTATCTCTTTCTCCAAGTGAGATGTCTATGCGATCGGTGATTCTGTGCTCGTGAAGGTATTTAAGGCCTTTGAAACCACCAGGAATCATATTCAATCTATTTGAACCGGCACTATCAACGCAAAACTCTTCCCAGCTCATCGCTTCCTGAAATGTCAAATTAATATTCACTAAATGTGAAATGAAATGGACATCAGGTAGTCCCATACTCTCCCGCCATGCTCGATGGAACCTTTTTCTGCTTTCTCGTCCCATTTCCCCCATATGCTCACGAAATCGTTGTAGCCAATTTCGCCCTGTGATGCCAACATAGAAATAGTCATCAGAAGCAGAGGTTTCCCGTGCCTGCATATTAGCAAAACTATTCATTTGACTCATATTATTCGAGATCGTGTGGACGTAACATTGATGACCACGATTTGCATCCCCCCACCCTTTTAGTAAAAACTGAAGTGGAATAATTGTTTTCCACGTAATCCCATTCTCTAACACAAGAATCATATGAAAGTTAGCAGAGGCGCTCAATGGTTTCATCAATCCCGTTCAAGTCGACTTCTCGATTAGCGACGTTATAGATTAAAGCGATCTCTATAGGTGAGTTGCACAATCTCTGTGAACCACGTGATAGGTTG
>SKRC01000129.1 GCA_007118695.1 Balneolaceae bacterium
GGGAGCCAGGTTTTCTTTTCTGATGGAACCGGTGGTACGATTCCGGCAGAAATCTCCAGTCCCGACGACTGGACCGATACGTTTATCGTCACCACTGTACCAAATGGCAGCGATGACGGGCCGGTAACGGTCGAAACGGAAATCGGGACCAGCGAATCCCTGGATTTTCAAGTAACGGATGGGGCGGTCTTCAGTCCGTCTTCCATAGAATGGACTGTAACAACCGAACTTCCGGAAGCGGTAAGCGGACATAAAGCGGTTTACACGCCATTACTCAATGCCAGCGACATGACCGAACAATATGTTCATGTAACCGGCGGCCGGGATCAGGATGGTGAGGCGAGCGGACAGGTTCTTCACGGACGCATTGATTCCAACGGTGATATTACCTCCTGGAACAGTTCAGCATCATTGCCTCAGCCGCTTTCTTTCCATGCATCGGTGTCGGCCACGCCGTTTAATTCACGCGTGCAGGGTGACGGTTTCCTCTATGTACTGGGTGGAACCGGTGCCGATGGCCAGCCGATCTCAACTGTATCCATCGGAAGCTTGAACGCCGGTGGAGAAGTCGATAATTGGACTGACGGCACACCATTGCCTGAACCGCTGCATTCACTTGGCGCAGTTCTTTTCAGGAGCAGCATCTACATTTCCGGTGGTGCCTCGATTGATAATGAGCCAACTGATAAAGTCTATAAAGCTGAAATCGATACACTGGGTAACCTTGGCGACTGGGAACAGCTGGACAACCTGCCATCACCGAGAGCCTATCACGGATTTGTCTCATTTGGCGGTTACCTCTACTCGGTAGGGGGAGAGTCGGCAGCAGTCTCACCGGATGACGGTGTCTCAGGAAGCAATCTGGATGAAGTCGCCTATGTCCGTGTCAACCTGCGGACCGGAAACTTTACGGCCACAGGATGGACGGTTAATGAAGAATCGCTGCAAAAAACGCGAAGCAAACACACCACTGTGATTGCCGGTGGCAATGTTTTTGTCAGCTCCGGACTGTACGCAGCAGCCGGGCAGGGCTCGAGTGAAAATGCATATGCTCAGTTAAATTCTGACGGCAGTGTCGGGTCATTTGCAGGAGCTACCGGTTCCAATACCTTACTGTCTGAAGGTGGGTCCAACCTCTTCAATCAGGCAGGCTTAAGCTACGTGGATGATGAGGGCGTTTCCCACGTTATGATCATTGGCGGAGATGAAGTCAATGATCCCGGCTCCAGGAAATCCAATGTTCTGTTCTATTAAAAAGGAGATCATAAAACGTTTATACTATCAGCAGAACTTTCGGATCCGTTTATCTCAGTAAGATAAAAAAGGGGTTCGGGAGATTCACTCACAGTACATTCGATAAAAGGCAAAGGAATGCAGCTCCCCCTTTGCCTTTTTTGTGATTAACAACCGGGAACTTGCAGCATTGATCATAAGCAGTCGAAGTCCGGCTGCATGATTTTCATGTCCATTGCCGTTATCGAAGCTATACCTGCCACATGGTATACAGTTATTCCCAAAGAATGTATTGATAATCAAATCTTAATGGCACAGATCGATCCCGTAATCGATTACCCGGATGCGGTTGCCGGATTCTGTCAACGGTCCGTCAATTTTCTCAATAACACAGAGGATAAATTTTGTAAATTCTTTCTCTATTACATTTTTGCTAAAGAATAAAGGCGGTATTTCATGATTTATAGCATCTCTGGCAACCGGGCAGTGTTATTATATGGTTGAATTCAATACGTTGTATATAATTGATTGCCGTTAAATACGGTTTCAAACATTTTAAATGAAATAGCGCACTCCCAGGCCACCATTTACCTCAAAGCCGATTTCAGGAATTATGTTCATCAATGGCGCCAATTCGAAAAACAGGCCGAAGCGGGTACCCTCAATCAGGTATTGCACGCCACCGGGAATTCGCAGAGCGATCTTTGGCGTCTCGGTTAACAGGAGGCGGGCACCCAATCCGTAATACAGCCTGAACTGAAGTTCATCAGGATTCCAATCTCTGTGTAACAGGTAATCGGAATGGATGTGCATAGACCCTGTTCCACGGAGTGACCATGCCAGGCCAAAATCGAAAGCGGTATCAGCACCGGTCCAGCATTTTCCACTCAGCCCGGTCGGATCTCCAATGATAATACCGAGTTCCATGTTACCGGGACGCTCCTGTTCATGGGTTTTTAATGCGATTCCGGAGACGGCTAATGCGAATACCAGGATAACAGCCTTTTTCATTTTTCTCCCACGTTGAATGTAGTTGAATGACAACACGTTACAAGAACGTATTTAACAGGATATTTTCAAAATAATCCTGCACGCCAAATAAAATTATCTTCAGGGTTTCTATGCCGTTTCCCAGAAGTTTTAACCAAAAAAAAGCCCTGAATGTCTCAGGGCTTTTGGAGCTTTTTGATACCTTCAATGTCCGGGTTTCGCTGCTCTAATCATTGTTGGCATCGGTTGCCGTCAGTTCAATCTCTTCAAGATCAGTCGTTTCTTGTACATTGACCGTCACATTTTCGATATGCATTTTTTCAAAACCGTCTGCCCGCGGCTGAATAGATACCGTATACGAGTCTTCCGGTAATCCGATGAGTTTGAATTCTCCGCTTTGGGAATCGGCAAATGTAACGGAAATCGTATCAGACTCACTGCTGATCGCCCGTACAACCGGACGCGCTTCAGCCGGTGTTACCACACCTGCTATATTGCCGGTGTTAGCAAAGTTGGAAGCACGAATAACCGGCTTCAACAGGTATTTAACAGGCTCCTGAGGAGGGCCGGCCATAACAATGGATTTCTCTACATTGAAATCCAGAAGAATCATGATTTCTTCACCCTCATGAATCGTAGTGTTGATATTCAGCTTAACTCCGGTATCCTGGCCACTCGGAACAAACAGATCTTTGGTTTCACCGTCAATGACAAGATTGTTTTCATTGCCAAGAATCAACCTGATCTGATGATATGTTCCGGCTTCCAGTTCCGCCTCACCCAGCACTTCATAATTACCATTTACAAGCTTAAGCAGGTCGATATGTTTTTCGGGTTCATTAATCGTGATCCAGCCTTCGCCACTGTCTTCACGGTTCACTTCGACTCTTTTGACATAAACATTTACCTCCTCAAATTCACCCGGTGCATCATGAAGACGCACTTCCATAGTACCGAAGCCGGGCGTTGGATTCATGTCGCAACCTGCAGCTATAAAAATTAAGCTGACAGCCACTGCAAAAGCTGCTACCATTTTACCCAATATAGATGTATACATTTTACTACCTTTTAGGTTAATTGAATTTTCAATTCAGTTTTTTTCACAAGTAAGACGATTGAAATTTAAAATGGTTACGAACTTTTTTGATAAAACCGGATTTTAGTTCCTGCTTTTATTAAATATGGTGTGGAAAGGAATTCTCAAGAAGTACTAATAAATACTGGAAGTTTTTGATATTACCGGCATACAGATATTTCGGCAATAAAAAAGGCCATGCGCTTCAAACATGGCCTTTTGTGGTTAATTGCAAAACTGTGCTTAACATCTCATACTTACTTATTCTTCAGATTCTTCTTCTGAGCCGGTGAGCTCAATTGTCCCAAGATCATAGTTTTCTCCGGCTACGATCTCAATATCTTCTCTTGTTTCGGTCTCATAGTCTCCCTCAGTCGCTTCAATGACGATCTGATAGGATTGTGGTTCCAGTCCAATCAATAGGAACCCGCCGTTTTCATCAGCATAGGTTGAGGTGAAAACCGTATCGTCTACAATTGCATCTATCCGTGCTGCTGCTTCGGCCGGCTCAACGACACCACCAATGGTTCCGGTAAGAGCTTCCTCATAGGCGCGGATGACCGGATTCAACACATAGTTGATGTTAGGAGATTCACCCGTTTTGATCAAAGATCTGGACGCATCAAAATCGAGATTTAATGTATAACGCACACCTTCCTGCAGGTCAGCGTTGATAATCAGTTTAATACCGGTTTGAGCACCACTTGGAACAGACAGGTTGGAAACTTCTCCATCCTTGTTGAGGACCGAATTGTCTTCTCCAAGTATCAGCCGCACTTGGGTGTACCGGCCGCTTTCTACTTCTTCTTCACCGAGAACAACCTTATTGCCGTTGACCAGTTCAAGCAGGTTATAGACTTCGTCAGGCTCGCCGATAGTTGTCCATCCGCCGCCGGCACGCTGAGCCTCGATGCTTTTAACATGAACATTGAATTGTTCCAGATCATCTGTGGGGGCATCGTGCATAAGCACTTCGAATGTAGCCGGTGAATCGAGGTCAGCACCAAGATCACAACCGGTCAAGCCAATCGTGACGAAAATGCCCAGGACTGCGACTGAAGCCGTTTTGATCAGATTATGTAGGGGATTGTATTTTTTTTCAAACATTGTTTTTAATTTTTATCTGTAGTTGATATTGATTTGTTGGTTTCAGTCTATGTGACGAGCCAAAACCGGAGAGGTTACAGGATTTTTTCATTGACTGGAGTTACACCTTTTCCCTGCATTCTAATGGTCAAATCATTTCGGAATCGGGTCTTATTCTTGGCGTGAAAGGCAGCTTTAAAGAGTCTGCGACAGGGACTATACTGAATGCCGATTGCATTGAGAAAGGAAAGGGGATGGACAGTTCCAATGTTCAGCTTTCACATCCATTCATTCAATTCGAAACAAATATCCAACTTGCTCATTCAATGATTTACTCTGCATCTGTTTTAATGCTATGTACATTCCCTGCCTTTCCGCCATTAACCTTGCGATGGGTGATGACAAATCCGGCCGCGAACAGTACCAGAAGCAATGCCAGCATCATATTCCGGCCGGGTGGGTCGACAACCGGGCGGCTGTCTCCGTTCAGCATATAAGGGCCCCAAAAGTGAGGATTGGCATTTTTGTTTTTCAGAAAATGAATTTTTGCCTCTCTAAGCGATGTTGATTTGGATCTTCCCTGGTTAATGTTCTTATAGAATTCGACGGCAAAATCGGAAGCAAGCTGGTCATTGACCGACCATGAGTTGAGAATGATACTCCTGGCGCCTGCATACCGCAGTGCGCGGCTGATCCCCATGATACCGGCTCCCTGGAAATAGTCCCCGGAGCCCGATTCACAGGAGTTTAACATGATCAGATCGTTGCGCAGGTTCATGTCGAAAAGCTGGTAGGCAAAAATTTGTCCCGAAATGCCATCCTGGTCATAATCACTGCTGCTGCCGGGGTGCAGATAAATGGTAGAAAAAAGCGGATCGTTCTCCGATATCTTGCTGTGGGAAGCCAGGTGAAGGATCCTGGAGTTGGATGCACTGGAACTGAAAGCCTGCGGAGTTGCATCGGATTCGAGTATTGATCTCTTATTTTTTGCCCTGTCCAGTTTCTGAACAATTAATTCAATCTCCTGGGTGGCTTTGGGCAGCGAAATAAGTTGCTCGGCCCCGGTATATTGGAAATCGGAAATGCCGATTCCCGTGAAATCGAGTTCATAAAACCCCCTCCGTTCGTTTCGCATTAACTCCTGAAGGTTATTGATATATCGTACTTCCATTCGTTCGATCAGGAATTCAGCAGCACCATAACTGGTAGCAGAGGCAGGTGGTTTGACCGGCAACACATCCAGGGGTAATTGATACAGGTAACTGTCGGGAGCGATCACCAGCTGATTGACATAAGATGGAAGGGCGTCGAGTCCAAGGAAGGTATATATCTCATACAGGTAGTTCAGATCGGTATTGCCGCTCACCAGTCCGTTGATGGCTGTTTCAAAAAGCTTTTCTTCCTCAGGGCCAAAAGAGAGTGTCTGGTGGACAATTCCATTATTGTCGATCATCAACAGGTAGAGTTTGTCGAGGATTCGGGTTGAATGCAAAATCATTTCACCATTGGTGAGCCTTGATTGTAACTTCCATAACCGTAATTCGTTAAAAAGATTTTTGCCGCTGGAAGTCTGTTGCGTCAGTTGATTTCTTTGTGCGGTAAGGGATGAGATTTCATTTTGCAAATCAAGCCGGTCATTATCACCGGCAACCAATAATTTTTTACGCAGTTCGTCGATCTCATTTCCAATTCTGCGATTTTCAGTCAAATCCTCTTCCGAGAGCATGTCCGCCTTGATCAGCGGGTTGTCGAGCAATGAGGCATCGTTAATTGTCTTCAGCTGGTCCAATACATTCACCAGGTCGCTGGTCCTGTTTTGTTTCAGTAACAGATCCGCATAAAGTTGAAACAGCTTCAGATATGCCGGCTCTATATGCCAGTAGCCTGCTTCAATATCGGTGGTGTTTCGGGCTCTTTCCAGTACCTGGCTGTACACCCGGTTGATGATCCGGTCGGCATCCCTGTACCTCCCCTCCCGGAACGCGATTTCCGCTTCAATACGTCTGGCATTGACCAGTATGTAAAAATCTGCCACTGTAACATCATGGATGTTGAATTCGCGGATATGTTTTCTTGATTTTTCAACATTGCCCATGAGCAGCTTCACGTTGGCAAGGTCGGCGATGGCTTCCAGGTACATCGGATCGTTGTTGTTTTCGGACCCAATAGAAACGACTTGCCTGTAAATATCAAGGCTCTTTTCATACTCTTCCGCTTTTTCATACAGGTCGGCCTGTTCATACAGAGCCCGTACCTTCAACCGGTAATCGGTAATATCCTGCATGAGCTCTTCTGCATCTGTGAGCAGTGAGTAGGCAGTTTCATAATCGTTCATATACTGATTGTAGTAAACCGCTTTGGAGATGATGATAGATACGAGTTCATTTTTGTCATCCGTAGATTCGGCCAGCTGTCGAGCTGCATCGATATATTGCAGGGCCAGATCCCAATTGCGGTTTTTCCGGTAATAAATATGGAGGTTTCGATAGATATTGAGCTGGTCGCTGTAATCATCCCGTTCCACGGCATACTCGAGTGCCCGTAACTGGTTTTCTATATAGCGGTTGCTTTCCCCGAGCTTGTAATAAACAAGGCTGAGGTTGTTGAGCAGCCGTGTTTTTATCTGGGAGTTCAAATTGGCCGTATCGGTCAGTGCAGAGGTAAAGACATCCCTTGCTTCTGAATACCGGCCGATGTTGTAGAGATATCCGCCATGTGCAGCCAGGATGGCATTGAGTTCAAGTTTATTACCTAATTGATGAGTTAGTGGTATGGTATGCCTACGCTGAACCTCCAGGCTGAGATCGATGTGCCCGGTGCGAAACAGGGCAAAGTCCAGGCTCCAATAGATATTTCGTTTATTCCTGGTATTAGGGAAATGATCAAGGGAAATCAGATCATCATAATAATTTAAAATGTTATTATAATTTCTTGTCCTATAGAGCGTCTCAAAAATGGAGGCATGTAAAAAATCCATGGTTAACGGATAAATATCCGAATCAGAACTGATAAAATCTCTCAGGTTTTGATAAACTTTATGATATAATTCAGAATTGACGCCATCAATATTACGTGTGTAAAATAATATCAGATAGACAGAGAAATCCCATTGATCCAGGTTCAGGTCTTCCAATTCAACTGACGAATTTTCAGTAATGGAATGATTGAGTTCTTTCAGGAATGTGTTAGAACTTTTCGAATAAAATTCATTGAAATATTTTATTCTTTCACCTTCTGAGCTGTTCAATAACTGCAAGAAAAGATGCAAATGCTCATTTTCAAAAAATAAGGACATTTCGTGAAGCAGGGTATGGAGCTGAACTTCTCTGTCAAGAAGGTTCACCCATTCAACATCCATGGACCTCCCTATCTCTATGATCCGTTCGGCGTACTCATCTTTATCCAGGTATATCGTAATCAGCGACCAAAGGGATTCCGATTCGGCTTCCCGGTTTTCTATGTTTTGGTAATAGGAATAGATTTGCTCATCCAGCTCATCCAGCTCACCAGGTACCTGGATGGCAGAAAACAGAAATAGAGCCAATGAGAAGATGATATTCATAATTGACTATTATAAGAATAAATACTCTGATGATGCAGCGATTTTTTATGACAAATGAATCTTATTGCGGATGATCTAAATCTGTATCTGTTCAGAGCTCTCTAAAAAATTATTTAGTCGTAGTAGGTTCCGCCGAAGTCCGGTTTGTCGATGATCGGGTCCATGTCGTCGCCGTTGCTGTTGAACCAGATGGAGTCGGAATCGTTGGTTGTTTCCTCGTCGCTGAGGTTTTGATCGACAGCGGTGACCTGGCTGGA
>SKRC01000219.1 GCA_007118695.1 Balneolaceae bacterium
GATTATTTTTTTCGTTTTTGCCATTCAGCTACCCCTACGGCTGCAAGAAATGCGCCGAGCACTCCAAGTCCCCAGTAGCCCGCATATTGCCAGAGCATATAGAAGCTGGCTGATCCGACCAGAACAATGACCAGGACCAAGAGGATATTCCATATCCACCTTTTGGTACCAGCAGGCATGTAATCTCCCATGATTGCCTTGTTGTTAAGCATCAGAAAGAATGTTACATAAGCGATTGGCAAAAGCATCAGTGTAATCACTGAAGTCGGGATAGCAAGCCAGAACAAAGCCTGATCCCAGAAAAATGGTCCTAATACTCCAACTGTGGGGATGAGTATGCCGGCTTTGAAATACCAGCTGCTGTAGGATACTTTCATGATTTCACAAATTACAAATCCACAGATAACCATGTGCAGTGTAATGGTGGAAATAGCCATACCCAATACACCGATACCGAAAATAAAACTGCTGAAAAACCCCCCAAGCAATGGTTGCAGCGACTTAGCCAGGTCAAATGCATCGCGGGTTACCAGTGTAGCGGCCATCCGGCGATCATTATCACTCAGCTCTTCGACATGCCGGTTCATCTGCTGCTCTGAAAGTTCCTCACCTTCACCGAGTTCATGAATTACCAGCCCTTCAAGCAGTCGGTTGAATTCATTTACCTGGCGCTGATCCGGTTCCCATTCAACCTGTTCTTCCCCCAGAAAACCGGGTTGAGGGACTGTGTGAAATTGGCTGGTTCCGGCAATGACAATACAGCTTGTTGCCAGCATGAAGGGAATCAGCATGCCCGTAGCCAGGTCAAATTTCATCATTCCCTTATATTCAGTTCCCCATTTACGGCGCAGCATGGAGTAGGCAAACAGGAAAGTTGCGTTGATGCCAACGGCACTGGAAAGTGCGGCGGCCATAACTTCCTGTTGCCGGGAGACGATCAGATCAGACCAGTAACCGGCAGACGACTCGGAAAGCATATCGAGCATAGGCAAAAACCCGTCGGCCGGCCGGAAAATCAATGATGGATTCGGAACAAATCCTGCAGCTACCGGGCCCCAATCAATCGATCCGGCTACAAACATCAGGCGAATAACTACGCCAATAAAAGCAATAACAATAATTGCGACAATCCCTTTGAGTAGCATTTCAAAAATCCTGACTCCCCTGCTTCCCTTTCCGTAATTGTACGTGACACCCAGGGTAACAATTAAAAGCAATGCGGAAATCAGTATGGTACTTCCCAAATTACCGAGAGCCGTACCGGTACCCAAATAGTCAGGTAGCAGATTTTGCTGTACCACACCGTTGGCAAGTGCAAATTGTGGCATCACCCAGACGACACAAGCCAGTATGGATGCAATTGCCCATCCCCAACCGAGAACCGGGTTAATGTGTTCGTTGATAGCATATAATGGCCTCTGATCGGTAGCAAGAGTTGCATACCCGAGAGCAGCAAGCATGATAATTCCCAATAACATTGCGAGCGGCTGGAGCCATAACATACTTACCCCCGCAAGCACTCCCAGATATAGACTACTGGTCAGCGAACCTCCACCCAGTGTCAGGGCACTTTGAAGCCATCCCGGGCCGGATAATTTAAAATAGGTTCTTAACCTGACGTGCCATTTCTTCCCCTGTACTTCCTTTAGAATTCTGGCTTCTTCGTCATAACGTATATTATCTTCTTTGGATAACTTGTCATCATGCGCCATGATAGATCCGCAATTTCTTGGTTAAATCAGCTTTAATATTTAAATCAGTAGAATAAATCACTTTTCATGAAGGGGTGCAAACAAAATTTTTCAATCCGGCAACAGTATTTTTAATCATTTATATTATATTTAGGTGAAGCATTTGAAAAAATGGTCAGACGAATTACGTTGCCTTGCCTGGCCATTGACAGTTGGCTGATAAAATTAAAATCTATAGAATATTAGCACACGTACACGTCAGAAGAGCGTTTCAAGTACTCCTGTGGTTATGTAAATTATCTTATTATAAAAATAAAAATATAGACAGCTATGACAAACTCAATGGATCGCCGGAAATTTATTAAAATGACAAGTGCAGCAAGTGTTGGTTTGGGCATGCTGGCCAGTGCACCGGGGGTAGTTAAAAGTGCATCCCCGAATAGTCGCATCAATGTGGCTGTCATGGGAACCAACAGCCGGGGCAGGTCCCATGCACGAGGATTTGCAGAATTGCCCAATGTCGAGGTGACCTATATCTGTGATGTGGATGAGCTTGCCATTGAGAAAGGATTTGAAGCCGTCAGGGATGGTGGGCAGACCGAACAACCAAAGGGTGTACAGGATTTCCGCCGGGCATTGGAGGATGATTCCGTAGATGCCATTGCCATGGCTTTGCCGATCCACTGGCATGCACCGGCCTCTATTATGGCTCTGCAGGCCGGCAAGCACGTGTATGTAGAGAAACCCTGCAGCCATAACCCCCGGGAAGGAGAACTTTTGGTGGCAGCCGCTAAAAAGTATAACCGTGTTGTCCAGATGGGCAACCAGCGGCGTTCATGGGGGAATGTCATCGATGCCCTTCACCTGTTAAATGAGGGGATCATAGGCCGCACCTATTATGCCCGCTGCTGGTATGCCACCGGACGCGGACCGATTGGCTTTGGCAAGGTAGGCGGTCCGGTGCCTTCCACCGTTGATTATGAACTCTGGCAGGGCCCTGCCCCACGCCTCCCGTTCAATGAAAATTATGTGCATTACAGCTGGCATTGGTTCTGGCACTGGGGAGGTGGAGAACTTGCCAACAATGGCATCCATTTTCTGGATCTGGGCCGGCTGGGATTGGGGGTGGACTACCCTGTTCGTGTCTCATCCAGTGGCGGGAGATATCACTACCAGGACGAGCAGGAAACACCCGATACGCAGATCGTTACCTACGATTTTGCTGATGGAAAGTCGATGACCTGGGAAGCCCTCAGTTGCAACCGTGGAGGTATCAACGGCTCTGCAACCGGTTTAACAATCCACGGGGATAACGGGCATATGTTCATTAACGGAAACCACTATGTGGTCTATGATAATGACAATGAAGAGATCCGAAATTCGGACACCGCCAGTCCGGTGACCGATCAGGATGGCGGGGTGAATCATTTTGGTGATTTTGTCAATGCCATTCGAAATGGAAGCAGGCCCCGCTCGGAGATTTCCGATGCCAATAAGAGTGTTCATCTGTGTCATTTAGGCAATATATCCCACCGGGTGCAGCGGTTGCTGCATTGCGACTCTCATAACGGGCGCATTATCGGCGACAGGGAAGCCATGAAGAAATACTGGAGCCGGGAGTACGAGCCGGGTTGGGAAATCTCCGTTTAGATTGATAGTCATTATTAGTTGTTGTTCCAGAGCGGAGCGGCCAAACCGTTCAGGTCATACACAACCCGTCCTGCACGCATGGTCAGTTCCGTTTCGAGCTTGCGATCACCATACAACAGATATCCACGTGAATCGAGAAAACCAAACTCCCCTTCACGATTGCTGAAAATCGCGATATCGGCAACCGCACCTTCACTCAGATGGCCAAGATCTTCTCGTTGAATCGCCTGTGCCGGAGCCCAGGTTGAGGCTTTGATTGCATCCTGAAGCGGCATTCCGAGTGCAATCATGTTCGAGACCACATTGAGTTGATTCTTCATGCCGTCGTTCATACTGCCTGTATGCAGATCTGTGCTGATCGTATTGGGCCAGAGACCTTGTTCAGTTGCTGGCACTGCAACATCATAAAAAAAGCTGCCACCCCCGTGACCGATATCAAAAATAATACCCCTCTCCTGCTGCGCTTCCAGCATGCGATCACGTAGCTGTCCGTTATTATCAACAACTGCCTGGCGACCAGTACCACCTCCACCATAGGCATGGGTATAGATATCACCGGGTCTGAGGACATTAAAGAAGAGATCTGCCAGAGGCAACGGTGGCCTGGCTCCTCCAAAATCGACCATAACCGGAATATCAGCCATCTCTGCCGCTTCTACAGTTCTACGATAGGGCTCCCAATCGTGGCCACTGTAATGCGCAATTTTAATGCCTACAATCTCACTGTGCCGGCTTGCAGTCAACCCGGTCATTCGAACGTTCATATCCTCCAGATTCTGCTCGGGTAGTCCGCTCATACCGTCCCCTACGATATTAAGGAACGCAAGAACACGGGTTCTCGAGCGATCAATTACCTGCTCTTTGAAATGATCGAAGTTGGTCCAGCCGGCTCCTCCCACGTCAACGACCGTCGTTACGCCGGCCTGGAAGGTGAACCCGTCGGGAGGCAGCGCCGAAAAACTATTGCTGTAGGAACGGCCCGGAACAACACCGTGATAGTGATGGCCGTGAATATCGATCAACCCGGGTGTTACATAAAGACCATTGGCATCAATGACCTTTTCTGCATCGGACTCACGGATATTGGAGGCCACTCTAGCGATCTCACCATTCCTGACGGCTATGTCCATGGTGCCGTCAATTCCGTTCTTGGCGTCAATCACGTGTCCTCCCTTGATCAGGTAGTCGTACTCCTGAGCCAAAGCAGTGGTCGCCGGCAATGTGAGTAATAGAAGTATGCCTAGAATCATTATTCCAAACCAGCCGGAATTTCTGTTTTCCCGTGATCCTGCTAAACAGTCATGGGGTCTTTTGCTTCGTGTTTGTAACATCATGATAGATCTGATTTTAAGTTATAATGTTTAGATTTTCTGTAACATTAGTTTTGCAAAAATTTCGCGGCGGCTCGGACTGTAATCTATCACCGTCTCCAACATTAACCACCGTTGTAACACCAGAGAAAATTAAACCCGTCGGTAGGTATGCCGGTATGAGTAGATATAAACGCTGCTGTAGCCAGTCTGTGACTATATAGAGAGAATGTTGGAGAATCCGGGCAATAAAGTAAAAATTAAAAACCCGGATGAGTTACACTTGAACTTATCCGGGGTGAAAGAAAGATCAGGCACTTGCGCGCTCCAGCTCTTCTCTGATCCGACGGCCGACAATCCCGGCCTCTTCGGACTTCATCATCGATACATTTGCATAGACGTTATCACTCCCTCCGCCTATTTCAATCGATGGGTGTCCATTCCGAAGTGATTGAATCACTTCGGAAGACGAGACCTTAATACGATCTTCATCCCACGAAATCCGGCAGCCCGGAAAGACATTGGAAGGGCCGTCCGGAATCACCTCTTCGGCTTCCACACCATCAACGGCGAGTGCCTGCTGTCTGATCACTTCCACACGGCGGAGCCACTCCTGCCACTCCTTGTCGTGATCTTTTGTCAGATAGACCTCAAGAGCGACCATCATGCCCACATACTCCTCCTTGTTGACTTTCATCCCTCTTCCGATTGTATTGCCATTCGGACTATGATTCATTTTGGCTGCTTCAATTAGATCTTTCCGGCCGTATAGGAGTCCTGCACTCTGAGGACCACGGATCGCTTTTCCACCTGAGAACGTAACAAGGTCAAATCCCTGCTCAATATATTTGAAGAGGTTCTCCTTGGGAGGAACATCGGCTGCGGCATCGTTGAAGGAAGGGATATTGTTGCGCCGACAGATTTCAACGAACTCTTCCCGTCCGATCAAATGTTCGCGCGCCGCATTAAAAAAGAGAGCCATAACCGTATTATCGTTGATTTTGGCCTCCATGTCACTCGCAGAATCCACCTCCACGATTTTGATTCCGCAATTTCGAACCGCATGATCATACCCGAAACGGTGTGTGGACTGCATGATCACTTCCCGCTGCGGTCCATCCAGGTTCGGCAGATCACGGATCATATCCTGATTGTCCCCCGTGATGCACGCAGCCGTACCCAGGGTCAGTGCCGATGCCGCTCCTGCGGTGATCACAGATGCTTCACAGTTCAGCATTTCCGCAATTCGCTCACCGGTTCGATCTCGCAAATCAGGAAGACTCACATACTTGTCAGACATGAAGTTGATTGCCTCGACAACTTCATCTTCCATCAGAGAGCCCGTCAGTGTGGTAAACGTGCCACGTGCATTAATAAATGTACGAAGCCCCAACTCGTTTATGTAATTTCGCCTGTAATTGTTTCGACTCAGTTTGGTGCCATTTCGTACTATTTGTGTCCCAGCAAGCCCACCTATAAAGGGGGCCGTGGCAAGCAACTGTAACATCTTCTTTCGGGTAAGCATAGATACTCCTAATTATAGATTTTTAGGTCGATTCAAAATAATGCCTGTCAGGATTTAAAACGAATTTTAAATTCTCAATTTCAGTTTGGTAAAAAATCGCTATTCCAGACGACCTGTCAGAATTTTATTGATTTGTACCTGTCAAAAGAAAACAAGTCGTGAAAAATTAACGCCCTCTGCTGGCAAAGTTACCTGTGCACAAAATAAAGAAAGGAGGAAGTGAGCACCCGGTGCACCCAGGCTCTCACATCCACCCCCCTATATTTTTCCCGAGAAGGTATCTCGTATTTGTTTTACGGTACGGTTCGCTGGACGGTTACTACTGGTTGCCCGGAAACATGGGATCCCACCAAACCGAACTCAGAAGATCGTTGCCGACTCCCTGCCTGTTGAGTGCTTCCATGAAGTTTTGTTCATTCAGATTAATTTCTGAATCGGGAATAATGTTCCGCCTCGGAATCTGGCCGCCTGTAAGGTTGCCGGGATAATTCGGAGGAATCAGCTCCGGATATCCGGTGCGTCGCCAGTTTGCAAAGATTTCATAGAAATCGAGAAAAAGCGAGGTCCACTTCTGAATACTGATCTGCTCGAGCCGCTGGTCGAATGTTCCTCCGCTCATATAAGGATTGTTCACCAGATACTCTTCGATGGCTGCTTCCGAAATTGTACCTTCATCACCAAAGAGTTCCCATTGCCGCATGCCTGCGCGGACCGCTTCATTATAGGCTTCTTCGGCACTACCCGCATACCATCCGCGAATCGACGCTTCTGCAAGCAGGAGATTCGTCTCTGCATTGGTCATCACCAGCACTGGTGAATCCGTATTGAGAACAGTATTGGGATGAGGTTCGGAAAACTCTTGGTAGTAATCAGGAAGAGATCCGTACTGCCCGTTCGGCATTCCTCTTTGAATCTCCGGTGTGGTATCGTAAATAACCTCGGGTTGACCTCCATCCGGATTATCCACCCAGACAACGGCAACCACGCTCAGACGCGGATCCTCTGTATCCTTCAGATGCTCGATGAATGTTTCAGCATACTTGCCCCCTTCCCGGTTCAGCCTGTTCGCCTGCGGGTCCCGATAGTCGATGTTGAGCATAAACTCGGCCTTCGGGCTTCGTTCGGCTACCGTACCGCTTCCAGTATAATTGATCATTGTGATATCAGAATCATCCAAAATCACTCCTCCGTTGATTGCCTTTGTAACATACTCCTCGGCCAGATCCGGACGCACTTCCGTTAGCCGCATGCCCAGACGAAGCATCATTGAGTAGGCGAATCTTTGCCACTGGGCAATATTCCCGTTATAGAAGAGATCCGAACTTCCGAATGTGGGATGGGAAGAGTTGAATGCATTGGCCGCTTCCTCCAGCTCATTGAGCATATCGATGTAGATATCCTCCTGTGTGTCATATCTGGGCGTGATTAAATCATCCTGTGACTTAAGCGCTTCGCTGTAGGGGACATCGCCGTGAAGGTCCGTCAATTGATGAAATAGGTACACTTTCCAGATCCGGGCGGCTGAATGCTTGTTGATGTCCTCCGGTTCAGTTGTATGTCTCATCACCTGATCTACCTGGTGAAGTGCATTTGTATAGACACCCCAGTGCCCCCTTGCACCACTTTCGACAAAGAATTTGTCGCCCCTGGCGGGAATTTCGAAGTAGGTGGAGAAGAACTGCATGGACTGTCCATACATGAGGTGCGCATGACCCCAGTTCACCGTCACTCCGCTCAACTGGGCGTTAGTGAACATATGGTTCGGGTTCAGAGTCTCGGACGCGTGCGGGTTCTGGTTAAGTTCCTCCAGGTTACCGACACTCAGATCACTGCAGGAGGCCAGCAGACAGAACAATGTAATACTGAGCAGGGTTGTAATAATTTTATGTTCCATGAGCTTACGATATAATATTAATGGGTTATGAGAGTGGTTCATTTTCATTAGTTGATCCATGGTTTTAGAAGTTGACTCTCAGATTCATCCCGATTTCACGGGTTCTGGGCAGCTGTGTCCCGGCAAAATTCTGTGTATTGGAATTGGGATCATAGCTCTGCTCGGGGTCAAAATGAGGAGTCCGGCTAAAGAGGATGGCCAGGTTTCTTCCGACCAATGACAGCTGGGCAGACTGGACACCGAGGAAATCAACCCGCTCTACAGGAAGATTGTAACTCAGAATCAGACTGCGAAGCTTGACAAAACTTCCATCTTGTACAGATAGTCGAGTGATTCTATTTCCCTGGTTGTTATACCAGACATGCATGAGTTCAGGAGCCCAGTTGTAGGAATAGGGATTACCATTCTGGTCTACACCTTCCAGTTGCAGTCCGATGTCACGCCCCGGAAGGGTTTGCTTGGAATGACCGAAGCGGTGCATGTACTGGTAATGACGGGAGAAGAAATGATTACCGAACTTCCCATCCAGCAAAAACGAGAACGAGAGGTTTCGGTAGTTAAACGAGTTCTCAAGACCCATGGTCGTGGGAGGAACACCTGGCCCCACAGCCCCCATAACTCGCTCCTGCAGATTGCTATTACTGTTATAAATAGGAGTACCATCCTCGGTAGTTGCGGCTGACCAAGCAAAGGTTGTACTCAAATCCCTGCCGAGCAGAGAGGTCACCCCGGCCGCCTGTCCCGGAGCGAGTGTAAGCACCTCGTTTTTATTATACCCGAGATTATAACTCACATTCCAGCTGAAACGATCGGTTCTTACCGGTTCACCGGTCACAAGGAGCTCCACACCACGATTGCTGATCTCACCGACATTCATTACGATTGAACTTGCACCGGAAGAGAGAGGCAGACTCGTGGTGATCATATCATCCCGGTTCAGCCTGTCGTAAAAGGTGATATCAAATCCAAGACGTCCGTTAAAGAACTCCAGATCAATCCCCCCTTCCCAGGTTCTCGAAACAAGCGGTCTCAGATCCGGATTGGCCAGGGCACTCCCCGTGGTCTGAACCGGGCGACCCATATGTCCGCCCTCCCGGTAGCCGTACGTCTGATTGATCGCATACGGACTAACCGTTGAAGCCCCTACTTCCGACCAGGAGGCACGCACTCGTGCATAGCTGACGGCGTCTGGCAGAGACATGATCCGCGAAAGAACCACACTGGTCCCGATGGACGGATAAAAAACGCGGTTGTTTTCAATATTAAGCGTAGAAAACCAGTCCTGGCGCCCGGTCAGGTTCAGATAAACCATCTCCCGGTAGTTAAAGTCGGCAGACCCGAACAGAGAGTTGGTTCCGCGCCGAACATTGCCGCGGCTGGAACTGATGGTCCCGAGGTTTGCAGGACTGATCCAGTCCGGGACAATAAAATCAACCCCAGTCAGATTGTAAGACTCGTTGTCTACCCGTTCGATATTCCCCCCGGCCATGGCAGAAATGTTGATATCACTGGTAAGGTCTACGTTGTACCCCATAATTGTACGCACATTTGTACGTGCTTTGTCCTCGTTGAATGAGCGGTAATTGCCATCCGGGGTAAACGCTGTTCCTATCGGAACATAGTTGACCGCTTCCCAAACCTCGAAATCACGCATAAGGTCACCCTGTACATAGAGATTGGGCAGAATATTATAGGTGATCTT
Source organism: Balneolaceae bacterium (assembly GCA_007118695.1). Classification (GTDB taxonomy): domain Bacteria; phylum Bacteroidota; class Rhodothermia; order Balneolales; family Balneolaceae; genus SKRC01. The sequence goes on from SKRC01000219.1 coordinate 9,773, forward strand.
GCCCTGTGCCATCACACGATTCCTGGAATCGCTGTTATGGATCCGGTTGACTGTGTAGTAGGGGTTGTGAGCCACATTCACACTCTGCCATTCCATCTCTCTCCCGGTTTCGGGATCGTAGCCGGGAGCAAGCGCCTGAATCGGAACGGTATTGGCAAGCAGAGTCACTCCCCAATTCACATTCTCCGGAGCATAGTTGTGACCCGGACGGTTGGTCCCCTCCTCGTAGTTGTACTGCATGGTGGACTCGACACTGAGCCTGTCACTCAGAATACCGCGAACATTCAGGTTCACTGTCTGCCGAGAATAACCGGAGTTGGGCTGGATACTCTCCGCATCAAGATTGGACAGTGACAGGCGGTACAAGATCGACTCTGTGCCGCCGGAAAAGGCAAGTGTGTTGGTCGCTGTCGTGGCAGGCCGGTAAAACTCCAGCATGTTGTCGCGTACATTGATGGGAGAATAAGGTCGTTCCTCTCCATCGAACTGAACCGTCGGCAGTCCGTCATGCGGAACTCCCCAGTTAAGCCGACCGGTATCGAACGCTTCAGACTGGCTCTGAGGCTTCCGGCCGTCCCCCTGGCCATACTCATACTGATAGTCGGGAAATCGGTTGATCGTTCCCACCATAAAATTGGAGTTGAACTCGACACCGATCCCCTGATCTTGTCGCGTCCCCTGTTTGGTGGTAATGAGAATGACACCGTTGGCTGCGTCACTACCATAAAGCGCCGCAGCAGCCCCCCCTTTCAGAACGCTGATTGACTCGATATCGTCGGGATTGATATTGGATATACCATCTCCCCGGTCAACTCGTGATCCACCGGTGGTTCCGATCGTACGGGCATCATTGGTAATCGGCATGCCGTTCACTACATAAAGCGGTTGGTTATCCCCGTCAATGGACCCGGCACCCCGTATAATTACCCGGCTGGAAGCACCGGGGCCGGTCCCCATTCCACTCGCATTCACACCGGCAATTCGTCCGGTCAGAGAACTGGCTACGTTGATATCCCGCGCCTGTGTCAATCCATCCCCACCTATTTCCGTAACGGAATAACCCAGAGAAGCCCTTTCTCTTGCAATACCGAAAGCTGTAACTACAACGTCATCCAGACCGGCAACAGCTGACATAAGTTCTATATTTATTTCTGTTCTGCCTTCTATAGGTATAGTCTGAGTTGTATATCCTATAAACGTAAAAACTAAAGTTTCTTGAAGGTTGGGTACTCCTAGTTCAAAATTTCCGTCCAGATCTGTAGTCGTTCCGGTTGAAGTTCCTTCTAAAATGATATTAACCCCCGGAAGTGACTCTCCGGTTTGGGCATCAACAACCGTACCCCTCACGGTTTCCTGTAGCTCGCTATCCATCAATTCCGGTTCTTTCAATTCATTAACACCAACCGATATAATCCGATTTATCTGGCGAAAGCGTAAGCCTGTCTGATCGGCAACTTCCATCAAAACGTCGGCAACCATAGCCTGGGAAAAGTCCAAATCCAGTTGATGATGACTGTTTTCTATTTTATCCTTGTTATATAAGAATCGTAACCCCATCTGTCGTTCAAGTATTTGAAAAACCCGGGGGATAGAAGCCTGCTCCACCTGAATCGACACCTGAACTTCATACAAGTTCCTATCATCCTGGAGATGGCTGCCAAATATCATATTATCCTGATTCTGTTGTCCGATTGCCTGAAAAAGGGTTCCCGAAAACAGAACAAGGGTCAGAACTGCCAAACACATTCCGGCTAACCGTATGTTCGTATCTTTCTTCATCATGTTGGGATTGGATTGTGAGTTATGTTTTATACTAAGAAAATTCATTCGATTTACACCTGATATTAATTTATACAATAGGTTTAAGTGTATTTAATCTTGTTCTTTATATCTGTTCATGAAATTTAATTTATCTGCAGCCTTCTCCTGAAAGCACCACGTTTCTTCCATCAATTTGGTACTCCATATCAAAAGCGTAGATAATGGCATCGAGTACATTCACCAGCGATTCATTTCTGTGCTCACCCCGAATGACGCAGCGTTTTAACTCTTCATTATCAAAAGAAAACGTTACACCGTACCACCGCTCAAGCTCGGAAGCCACTTCACGCAGTTCTTTATCATGGTAAAACAATACGTTTTCATTCCACGCTGTGAATGAAGTAATATCACCACTATCGGTGCTGAAACTATGGGTAACTATGGAATATTCAGCCCACTCATTGGCTTGCAGAATCACATGATTTTCTACATCCTGAAATTCCTGGTTGGTCAGAGCCACTTTTCCACTGACAACCGCCACCCTCACCTCTTTGTCTTCCGGATAAGAACGAATATTAAAAGAAGTGCCCAGTACCCGGGTCGTTACTTCCGAGGTATGAACCAGGAATGGTCTGGATTCCTCGTGTTCCACAACAAAGTAGGCTTCTCCTTCAAGGTATACTTCCCGGCTATTTGCCTCGAATGACACCGGATAATGCAGGCTGCTTTCGGAGTTGAGATGAACCTGCGTACCGTCAGGTAATATAAACCGTATTTTTTCCCCGGGTTCAGCCGTTTTCTGTTCAAAAACAACTTCACGAACTGATTCTTTTTCTGCCACAGAAGAATAAAATTGATAGACGAAAAGAGAGATCAATAATACAGCTGCCACTTTTATCCATGGATAAGTTTTTCTGCTGTATGGAAGCGCTCCATACTGTTTTTGCTGATATCCCGGTTTGTCTGCATCTGAAGAGACTCCTTCCAGGGCGAGGGCTTCAGAATAAATTTCATGGAACCAGTCTCCATCTTCTTCCATCGAATCTGTGATATCATCATACTCTATTTGCGACATTTCCTGCCAATGGTCACTCAGAAATTGTTTTATTTCAGGCTCATTATCGGCTCTTTTAATCAAGTTCAAGAGTTCTTCCATCTCAGACTTTGAGCACGTATCGTTCAGATATTTATCAAGAAGATTCCGGAGCCGTGATGTGTTGCTCATTTAATTTATTCGATTTTTGTTGACTTACTTCTAAAGCTACAATCGAAATGAGAGGGGGGACTATTCGCAATGAAATATTTTTTTACGAACGTGAAACAGGTGATGCGATATTTACGAAATCAGTAACAGCACCATCAACAAGCTCAGTGCGATATCGGTGTGTAGATTCAGATAAGCCCGGATTTCTTTCAATGCAAATACGATCTGGTTTTTGACCGTATTTTTTGAGATACCCAATTTCACTCCGATATCTTTATGAGTCATTCCTTTCTGACGCGATAGCTGAAAAACAAGTTTTCTTTGGGGTGGCAAACGATCGACTGCCTCTTGCACCAGGCGGCTACACTCGCTGGCAAACATATTTTCTTCAACAAGAATGACCTGTTGGGATTGTTCAATTGTTTTCCAGATCTCTTGCCTCAATTCGTGATCATAAGCTGCGCGTTTGAGATGATTCAGTGCAAGATTTCGGGCAATCGTATGCAGATAGCCACTCAGGGATTGGTCAGGGTCAAGTTTTTTTCTGTTTGTCCACAGCCGGATGAATGTTTCCTGAACTATATCCTTTCCCGTCGATTCTGTCTTTACAACGGCAATTGTATAGAAATGCAGTTTTGTCTTGTAGCGATCGAATATTTGCCTGAATGCAGCACGGGATCCCTGTTGCAGTTCCAATACAAGTTTACTGTCACTTTCATCATTAAACATTTTATCCGCCCCCGGCACACATTCACTTTAATAGATAAGCACAGTTTAATTAACCACATTTTACAAATAGATACAAATGATCATTAGCCATTTTTTTCATCTCTCATAACTATAGGAACTTTAAATCAACGCCCTCTGCCCCCTTGCACCACTTTCGATAAAGAATTTGTCGTCCTTGGCGGGAATTAGTTAGATTTTAACAGCTGGTTTAATTCCACCATAGTAGGTTTTTGATAACAGATAACGAACTATGTAGCCAGCGGCGGACCGTCGGGAACCAGTACCGGCCGGCGGGTATCGGGATAGACGTGCTTCTCGGCTGTAAAGCTCGCATCCAGATATTGGCCCATGAAGAGTCGTCCCGACATGGAATCCCCGTTCAATTCGCCTATGAAGATATAGTTGATCGAGTTGCCAGGCTGGCGATGCACACTCACGAACTTCACCTGGTTTCCTTCGATCGTTCCGGCCATATCGCGTGTATCGAAGTCGCCTTTGTGAGACCCGTAAACCCAGTTTCCATCCTGCTTCTCAACGATAAATGACTGATTGCTCTCGTCGCGATAAAATTTCACATGAACATTCCAGCGCCCTGTAATATCTGCGCCGGGCCGGCTCATTTGTGGTTTACGGCTACGGGGCTTTGAAAGAACTTCGTAGATCCTCTCCCTGACCACCTCGTAGTCACCAGGTTGCATCTGGCCCGAGGTAATGTTGATTGAAGTGAACTCGTCGGTTGTGCGGGCGCCGAGAGCGATTCGCGGCTTGTTCCGTCCCAGCTCTTCGGCCACCTCTTCTCCGGTAATATGGAGCTGGTCGGGATCCCATTGGATGGTCAATCGCGGCGTGCGGTTGTTCAACCCTTCAGGCTCCTGAATCGATGTTGTAACTCCATCGATATCAGAGACCCGATTACCTATATTGTTGAGCCACTGCAGCCAGCGCCGCCATTCACCTTCGTGATCGCGCATGATCCAGGCCTCAACGGCCGCCAGCCCCCCGATCAACTCGTCACGGTCTACCTTGTTGTCACGCCCGGGACCCTGATGCGGGGAACTCGCCTGCCAAGCGGCCATAAGAATATCCTTTCTACCGAGAGCAATTCCCGAGGATTGGGGACCGAGCAAAGCTTTGCCGCCACTGTAGGCCACCACATCAGCTCCGGCCTCCAGGTGAACATTCGGTATAGTCAGGTCTTCGGCAGCCGCATCGACCAGAACCGGAATTCCCAAGGGCTTTGCAACTTTAGCCACATTTTCCGTTCGCAGCTCATCTGACTGCCAGGACATGATGCAGATCATGGCAGTTTTCGGGCTGATAGCACTTTTGAGTTCTTCGAGTGTTTCGACCATCACAATATCCACACCAATGTTACGGATGGCGTGGTCATAGATCGTGCGCGAATTTCGCGGCATGATCACCTCGGTTTTGTCCACGCCGGTCAGGTGCGGGATGCGGATCAGCTTCTCGGGGTTGCCTCCGCTGACACATCCGGCAGTAATATGCTTGAGCGCGGCGGCACAGCCGGCCGTGATGATCCCCCATTCGGCACCGGTCAGTTCGGCAAGCCGGGCACCGACACCAAAGGCCAACTCGTCCATCTGCACAAACTCGCTGGTGGCGCGACTCATCGACTTCAGCACATGCTCATGCTTTACAGATCCTCCGATAATTGTAAAGGTTCCCCTGCAGTTTATGACAGGTTCCACACCGAGGGAACGATAGATATTGTCGTCGTCCCTGTGCAGATCCGCACCTGCAGGTGCTGCAGCGCCAAAAGTATCAATTCCGTTATTTTTTGCTAAAAGCTGACCTGCCATCAGGCCAGATAGCGGTAGCGTGGAAAGTATCTGTAAAACTCTTTTTCTGGTAAGCATTTGAGAATAATTTAGTATTTGGTTTTATATAGTATAAAAAATTTACCCCTATTTCCCATCTGGAAACATTATACTTATTATAATTTTAAATGAGTATCCGGTTTCTATAACAATTCGAAAGAATGGCTTTATCATTTACTGTGAAAAGTGTTGCAAACAGCCATAAATGGGCGTTCTTTATTGTGGATCTTCTCACTTGTTACATCTGCCGGATAGTCATTTAATTTTATGAACCCATACGATTTGTTTGACAAAACTATAGAAGGCTTTGAGCAAAACTTTTCGTTGTTCTTACATAATCACGACCAACTGCTCCAAGATTAAACGCTGCTTCTGTCTCATCTTCATGAAACCCGAGCTCAACCATTTCGGTACGCAAGTAAGCAGTTGTATGAGTCACAGCACCCACTTCATCGGAGAAACTGTCATGCAAAGTCCCGGTATTTCTGGTCTCAGGCCAATAATGCTATCGGCGGGACGGACATAAAATCACCGGTTGGCAAGGTATAAAATCTCCCGGTTATTCCCGCCCGATTCCTTATAAATGCTGAAGTATCCCCTGTCAATGACCTGTCGGGCAGCATCACCAGTTTCCTGGAAAAAAGCAGCTTTAAGGCCAATCAAGATGTTTGTGGAGAAATTGAAATGTGCCGTCCCCCCGCATGGAATGACCACCGTTAAAATATTCGATTTCCGTTTTATCGCCGAGATTAAACTGATTGTAGAAATAGTTCACCTTACCATATTCATAAGCAACCCACTCATCCGGTTGAACCAGATCGTGATGACCTCTTTCAACCATAAAAGGTCTGGGGAAAATGAGGTAGGCCATCTCGGCATAACTGAATCTGCTTCCCATATTGAAATAAGGCATCTCCCACTCTATTGTATTCATAAAGCTAAGTTGAAAGCTGGTATCCACTACCTTCCGGCTCCAATCGCCGAAATCGCCTGAACATATGGAGAGGCTGTAGCCATCCAGTACCGCCGGAACCCGCATGGCAACCTGACCCCCATAGCTCAGGCCATAAAAAGCAATTCTATCTTTATCTACAAAGGGAAGTTCTCCGAGCCACTGAAGGGTTTGGTCGTGTTGGGATACAATAAATGAAAATAGTGTTTTTTTGACCGAGTTTGCCTTTCGGTCGAGCCATCGATATCGATCTTCCCCCCGGTAAAGGCCATTGGGGGCATAGACGATGAAGCCCCGGTCGGCAAGCCTGGCAGCCACATCATTATAAGCAGGGTTGTTTCCTTCAATTAAATCCTGAGGCACACCGTTGCGTCCATGCTGAGCAACAACAACGGGCCGCCGTTCACCGGGTTCTATATCCTTTGGTATAAGAATGATACCCGCAGCTATAAAATCGGTATAAACATCCAACACGACTTCATATCCTGTCCATCTGATTTCATCATAAATTTTTCGTGTGCGCGCATTCGGGGGTAACATTTGATCATCAAACTTGCCCAAAATCTCTTCCTGCAAATACGTTCGATACTTTTCCCCTTGTTCAATAAAACGATCCGGCGCATAATAGGGATGATAACTTTTGGTACTCCATCTTCTCTCTCCGAATTCAGGCATGACCTTGTGCAGGAAAAAATCATTCCTTTCATGATCGGAAACACGCAGAAGCTGTTGTACATGGTCGCTGATTTCTTTGGCCTGGCGTATTTGTCTCTCCTCCGGATTCAATGAGCTGCGTTGATCGACAGGAATTTCATCAGAAATCGGTATAAAAGAACGATGGCCAAGTAACCGGGTAAATCTTTCCAAAGCCTGTTCTGATCCAAAGCCGGCTGGATTATTTTCCGGGCCGCTTATGAGATATCCGGATTGAAAACCGGGCTTTAACATTTCATCAATACGAGTAAATTCAGCTTGAACATCTTCAAATTGAGGTGTCTGCAACCTGCCTTTATAGCCGGTATATGTAGCTTCATCAAACTGAACAGGCTTTGCCGTGGACTTTACTACATTTTCAGGGATAAAACTGTGTTCAATGACCAAAGAGCGCGGTGCAATGAGAGATGCTATTTCCGCATCTCCAAATTCGGTGAGAAGTCCCCAGACATTACGATAGATCGGCTCATCCCAAACCTTCTGTCGTGAATCAAAGTAACCACTTACCAGAGCAGCATCAATTCTTTTATCCACAGCAGCCGAATAAAACGCAATAAGTCCACCTTCACAATAACCGGCCACACCTATTTTTGCATCCTTACCGGAGGACTGCTTGAACCAGTTAATCGCTGATATTACTTTTTGTACTTCATATCCTATCGGATGTCTTCCCATGTGGAACGACTGTCTATAAATCCATTCCCTGATGGTTTGTTCCTGTCGTTCTCCAGGAAAAACCAGCGACCTGTTGATGAGAACGGGGATCAATACCTGAAACCCGTTTTCTGCAAGGCTGCGGGCAAATTGTGATTCAGCCGGAATACCGGGGGCAAGCCCGACGAGCTGTTCCGGTGTCTGATCTGCATCCGGTATGGCTATAATATTGGCAACCGGTTCTGATTTGGGTTGAATCAGAAGTCCCTCACCATAAACTCTGTTTAGTACCGGCCACCGTACCTGGTAGACACGGTATTTTGCTGTTTCTGCAATAAGTACAGAATCATTATTATTGGCAAATTTTTGCATCAACACGGGTGGATGATCATCTTCCAGGCCTATATTGTATTTATGATGTGGCTCCCTTTTATCAATGACACCAATGTGTTTCATAAATCTCCTGCGATTCGGTTCTACGGATAACTCATATGCTTCTCGTGAACTGAAATCGCGATTCCACAATGTTGAGCGATTCTCAACAGATTGTTGAATCTTATCTTCAATAAATTTGTGTGCACCATTCATCATCGTATCTGATAAATGGACATCCCATGTAAGTGGTTTTGTCCCGGGCAGAACATCCGGCATATTTTCAAAGGTAATATCTTTATAATCATCACTATTATCAGACATTTGAATTGCTTCCGTACTGCCAATCAGGCAAACGAGACATACACAGATAAAAGAAATTTTATTTATCATTATTTTATTATCAAATTCTTACAATTTACAGTCAGATTTATTTTCAATACGCTTTAAACTGGAGCCTTTTCAAAACCAGGATTTTTAGACAATCCCGATAACGTCCCGACACGCTTGTCGGGAGGCAAAAAGACGGTATTGCAAAGCCACCTAAACTATATGGTTCATTGATTTCATATTCAAAACGAATCATCCACCTCCAGGTACTCCAGCCGCCGGTCGATATGGCCTCTTTTAATGACCGGCTCGATCCGGTCCGGGTCGACTGCATAGCCGAGATGGTCCCGCAGGTAAGTTATCGTATTCAGCGCAAGAAGTGCATCGGCTTCGTTCGTCGCAACACGGACTGCCTCATACAGGATCGGCATGGGGTCTTCAGTTCCGAGCACACCCAAAAGCTCAGCGGCACGGATGCGCACCGGCAGTGACTCATCGGCAGCCAGTACGCGTGCTTGCGGCTCAAGTTCCATTGCCTCATCACCGAAAACGCTGCAGGCGATCAGTGCCCAGTACCGTTTCCAAGGATCGTCCGCCTTTAATGCTGATTCCAGTCCTGCCCGCGCTTCGCTGAATGGAAGTAGCGCCAGGTCTGCCACATCCAGCAGGTGGGTGATACGTGTGGTGTTCTGCCGGGCGAATGAAAGTGGATCCTGCACGGCGTGATCCACAAGGTAGCTTTCCGGGAACAGGCCCAGGTCCGGCATGGCGTGCATACGCTGACGCAACCGTCCGCGCATGTCTTCGAGCACCTCATCGTACTGCGGATCACCGGCCAGATTCTGCGTCTCGTGGGGGTCTGAAGCAAGATCGTATAGAGACTCCGGCTGGCGCGGCTCAAAAAAGTGACGCTGCACTTCGTTCAATTCGCCTGCTTTATAAAGTTTTTTCCAGTGCGGATAGGCCAGCTGAATATAGCGGTAGCGGTTCCATAGCGCGTCGGGATAATGCGCCCAATAATTTCGCATATATTTATAATCACCTTTACGCAGGGCCCGAACCATGTCGTACTTCTCATCGAAGCGGTCGGCGTAACTGAAGGTCTCATCGCGCTCGTTCACCTGCCGGGCTGTAACATCTTTCCCGAGAAACGGGGTGCCGTCCATGTGTACCGGCAGACCCACACCGGCCAGGTTGAGCACCGTCGGCCCGATGTCGACGAACTCGACAAATCCCTTCACGCGGCTGCCCGGCTCGAAAGGCGCCAGGTGCTGGAACTTCTCCGGTATATAGACGACCATCGGCACGTGAAGCCCCGCCTCGTAGATATAGCCTTTGCTGCGCGGTAACGCTCCGCCATGATCGCCGTAGTAGATAATAATCGTATTTTCTCTGAGCCCGTCTTTCTCCAAGTCTGCTAGCACCTGGCCTACCTTGTCATCCATGTCGTTATGACGGTCCAGATAAAAGGCGTGAGTATATCGGACCAGATCGGTGTCGGGCAGATATGGAAAAACATTCACTGCATCCGGGTCATGGACAGTTGGCTCGGTGCGGAAGGTCTGTTCGTCGAAATGCAGTTGCCCCTCGTGCGTATCGTTGCCGGTCTGCTCCATGTAGAAAAAAGGCATGTCCTCGTCGGGCCGGCTTCTCCAGTGAGCCTGATTGCCGTCCTCGTCCCAAACCTCGCCTTCGATCATGTTGAAATCTTTCTTGCCATTCTTAACCGTATAATAGCCCTCCTGGCGCAGATAGTAGGGGAACATTTCCCAGCCTTCAGGCATATGTACGTGTTCGATCCGGCGGTGATGGTGGGTGGCGGTGCGCGGCGCATAGACAGCGTTGATCACGGTAGTGCGAGCCACCGAGCAGACGGGCGAATTGGAAAAGGCCCTGTCGAAGGTGATCCCGCCTTCGGCAAGCGACTCGATGTTCGGCGTGATCGCCCCGCCCGGATTGAAATGATTCATGAAATGGACGGAGTTGTCCTCGGAAACCAGCACGACAAAATTGGGTCGCGGATCCGGTTCAGCAGCAAGGGGGTGAACCGAAGATAGCACAATGAGCACCAGGAGTTGAAAGGGAAACCACCCTTTATATCCCGTTGCATTCTCTACGGCCCTGGCGGTGAAATCCGGAAGGGAATTGAATAATAAAGTCATAAGGTAAAATGTATTTTTTTCTGCTTATTCATTAAAAACCGGATCAAATACTTCACGCATCATCTGAATGGAACGTTGCTATTCAGGGTACAAATCATCAATATTGTGATTCAAAGATTATCTTTTTTTCCTGACCCGGATCAATCCGGATATAATGTAATACGTCATATCCATCAATCGATCGTGCTTTCCAGCATGATTTCCGGGTGCTCATCCGGTGCGGTAACTCCATTCAGTACCCGGAATGGCAATTCGAAATTATTCAACCGGTTCAGGGTATGGACCAGAATGGTTGTGGTACTGTAAGGGTTAAGGGTGAGTACATTCGCGTGGTGGTGAAATGAATATCCGCTCCGGTTTTCCAGAATGAATGACTGCCCCGTACTGTTTTTCACTTCCAGTTCCAGTACAGTGGTGTCATCCATATACGCGCTGCCAGTCACAGTCAGGGATGCTTCAATGAGTGGTACCAGCCAGGATTCCTTTCCGATCAGCAAATCGTCTTTCCAGACCACAGTCCGGCCCTCAAAAAGGGCTTCCTTCAATCCCTCTTTGGAATATTCTTCTGTAAAAACCAGTGTAACCGGCCGGTGGCCGCCATCGTGCACGTTATAATCCCAGTCGATCAGTCCATGTACATCAGATGTACCCATGATGGTCAGGTCGTGGTCCAGAGCAATCTGCAACGCTTCACTGGAATACCTCTGCATGTTAACCACTTCAATGCCGTGCAACAGACCCTCTTCGATGAGTTCCAGATGCATCTCAGACAGTGGAGGTATACCGTCACTGGCCTGTCGCAACCAGGAGGGGTGGTTCCAGAAGATAAACGCTTCCTGAGCTTGCGCCTTCCTGAATGCTTCTTTCACATCGTCAACAAGCAGTGCATTCGCGTCCTGCAAAAAAACCGCGTTGGCGTGTCCCGGTGGCATGGACCGGGTAATCTCCGACCCGTTGATTACGATCAGTTCCTCCTTATCGACCTGTTGGGAGGCAATCTCATAGGCGCGGTTACGGTCCGGGTGCGGGATATCTTCCTGATGCGGCTGGTACTCCAAATGTTCGGTAATAGCAATGGCATCCAGCCTGTCTTTCAGGGCCTCCTGAACGCGGATATTCGGCCAGACACTGCCATCGGAAAAAACGGTATGGATATGCAAGTCTGTCGACATGGTATAGTAACCCGGAATATCCGGGAAAACCACCTCCCGTGGATGATGATGGGGGTGGTCGTGACTGTGACTGTGCTGTGCATTAACGTTTATAAACGAAAAGATGACCCCGATAGCGGCAAGTGTGAAAGTTCGCAGGTTCATGGAGCTGTAAGATTAATTTTTATGTCAAACGATTTGCGTTGTTCTCTAACCCGTTTCCAATTTAAACAATATCTATTATATCTATGACTCTTAATTTACAACTCCAAAAAATAAGCTTTCACTCATTTATCAAATGAAGGAAAAGATACCGGCTCTCCTGTTGCTTTTGAAACAGGTAGTTGTGCATCTACTTTTTTCATCCACCCGGTCATTTCCCTGGAAAGTTCTTCAGCTACCTCCCGCGATCTCCGGATAAGATTCCGGGTCTCTGAAATATCTTCCTCTATATTATATAGCTCCCACGACTGGTTTTCATAAAAGTAGATTAGTTTCCAGTCACCGCGCCTGACCGAAGTAAACGGATCCAGCCCGGGTCCCACCGGCCCCCATTTATGAGGATAATGCCTGAATAAAGAACGTTCGTCTGCTGCGGCACTTTCTCCGTTTATCAGGTGCAGCAAGCTGACACCATCATAAATATGATCTTCCGGAATAGTTGCACTTGCAAGTTCGATGATGGTTGGGAAAAAATCATCACTAATGACTGGTGTGTGAATCGCCGAACCTTGTTCAATTTCCAGCTTTTTTTGCAGTGGCTGTTGTGCATCAACTTTCCCCCATGAGAGGATCAGTGGCACCCTCGCTCCGCCTTCATAGGCCGAACCTTTACCACTGGTTAACGGAAGGTTATGCGTATTCAGTCCTGTTCCAAGAACGGTTTGTCCTCTGGTATGAGCACTCAGTGCCCCGTCATCGGAGGTAAAAATGATCAGTGTTTGATCTGCTATATCTAATCTCTCCAATTCATCCATGATCATACCGAGGCTATGATCCATTCCTTCGATCATGGACAGGTACGCGGCTTCAACAGGATCCAGGTGCGCATAATTTTCAATAAATGTGGAGTCGGCCATGATTGGGGTATGGACTGTATAATGGGCCAAATTCATAAAGAACGGCCTGTTCTGCTCAACAGCTTCAGCAATGGCTTCCATGGCCTCCAGCGTCAGGGCTTCAGTCAGGTTAACATCCGTACCATGATATTTGTCAAGACCGGGGACATCCCAGACAGATGCCTCATCAGGGGATCGTTGATAGTTATGTTCACCGTAATAACTGCCCGGAGCACCTGCAGCGTGGCCGGCGATGTTTTTATCAAACCCAAGATGTAAAGGATCAGCTCCCGGTGTGTCAAGGGCACCGAAATGTGCTTTCCCTACATGAATCGTCTGATATCCATTTTCCCGCAAAATGCCGGGCAAGGTAATGTCCCCGGGTTGCAGACCGCTTACATTCCATTGGGGAGATCGAAGCGGGTAATGCTCAGGAGCGGTTTCCTGGTCTTCCACACTGTTTCGAAGTGTCCAATTGGTGATATTATTTCTTGCCGGATGTTGTCCGGTCATGATACTTGTTCGCGATGGGGTGCATACCGGAGATGCTGTATAAGACTGACTGAATCTGACTCCCGATTCAGCCAACCGTTCCATATTTGGTGTACGGTTGATCCTGTTATACGGTGTTTCGATCGAGTGGAAAGCTACCGAAGTATCCTGCCACCCCATGTCATCCACCAAAAACAATATAATATTCGGCCGTTGAGCCTGTTCAGCTGCAAGAATATTTGTCGATAAAACGAATAGTATGAAAAGATATAGAATTAGCGTTAGCTGTTTCATGGCTTTATAACTTCATTGTCATTGAATACCCCCATTTTACGAATAACTAATGTGATTTCGAGATAAGAATAATGAATCTAGAGATGATCTCTGGTTTCCGGCTGGTTTTTTATCGGATTGGCCACTGAATAGACCGTAAAAAGGAGTAAAACTACATTATTCGGGAGAGAGCAATCAAAATGGTTTGTCATAACTTTAGAATTGAAAATTATTCAATCTGTTTCTTCTCTGATGTACCTTACATCTGCCGGTTCAAAAGTATCTGTTTGATGAGTGAACTCACGGCGAATGTAATTCAGAATAGCCGCTATTTCCCCATCGTCAAGGTTGCTGTATGCCGGCATTTCCCAAACGAAATCCTGACCACCTGACCTCTCTTGCAAGGAAATACCATTCAGCATCACTTCAATTAGCCTGTCCCGGTTACCTGCCGCCACTTCACTGTCAACCAGGCCGGGAATGTAATCCCCGGCACCTTCCCCTTCCGACCCGTGGCAGCTTGAACAATACGAAAGATACATCTGTTGACCGGCTTCCATTTCATCGGATATGTCGGCATCTCCCAGATACAAAGGAACAGGGTCTTCTTCCAGCACAATTTTTTCGTCGATATCTGACAAGTGTGCCATCAAATCTTCGTCTGCTTTCTGAAGCATGATGATTCGGTCCCCTTTTTCCACCAGTTGCGGGTCGTGAATTTCCGGCCTGAATTCTTTATACCAGTCCA
>SKRC01000061.1 GCA_007118695.1 Balneolaceae bacterium
AGTGGCAATGGAACGCAGTAAGCGCCGTGTGATTTGTGAACGATGGGTTTATAAACAAAGAGAGGTATGATTGCCGAACACCCCTCAGCCTGACCTTTGGTCAGGCGTCTCCCCTCCGAGGGGAGATAAAGGTGGCGCGTTCAGCGCCAGCTTTTGAGGGGTGTTCGCAGAATCAGCGATCCTTCGGGAAGGGGTGTTCGCGTTGACGGCTTCCCGACACTCACTGCTGCCCCTTACTCCGGGTTTTCAATTCCCCGATAACCCGGTCCAGCGGAATCTCTTTTTCTGCGAGCAAGACCAGGAGATGGTAAATCAGGTCGGCCGACTCAAAGATGATCTCGCCCTGGTCCTCGTTCTTGGATGCAATGACCAGTTCTACCGCTTCCTCTCCCAGCTTCTGGGCGATCTTGTCTATCCCTTCCATATAAAGTGTGCTGGTATAGGATCCTTTTGGCAGCTCTTTTTTCCTGCTGATCATCAATTCTTCAAGTTCGTAGAGGAAAAGCAGGTCCCGGTTTGTTTCGTCAGCCATGTGTGGTCTGGAGTTAGGAATGAAAAAATCAGTGAAATCTACAATGGAATGTAATGAATATGGCCGGTTTTGTTGATGGCCGGTCAAATTTCACACTTTTCTTACATCATTACAATACCGCTTGAGACAATACCAATTGAGCCAGGATTTATTTTTGTGTTGGCACAGGTTTGCCCTCCGGCTTGAGAAATCCGATTGGCAGATATTTTCTAAATTGACCACGAGCCACTTCCCAGTCATTGAGAATATAAAGCGCTATGGAAGAGCCGGTCTCTTTTTGATAGTCCTCAAGCAGTTCCTTTAAATATCGATAATCTTCATGGCTCAAAGGGGTTTCCCCTATATATTCACTATTAATGGCCGTACCGGGTTCATCAAAAAGATACAGCTGCCCGCCGGTCATCCCTGCTCCTACGTTATGGGACGTCGGCCCGAGAATGACGACGGTGCCGTTGGTCATGTACTCACAGGCATGGAGACCGGTGCCTTCCACTACGGCAACAGCGCCGCTGTTGCGAACGGCGAAACGGTCACCGGCTTGCCCGTGTATGTAGGCCGTTCCTCCCGTAGCCCCATACAGTGCACAATTTCCAATGATAGCGCTGCTGAAAGCTTTGTATGCGGCATTTTCTGGCGGGGTTATAACCGTTTTCCCCCCCGACATCCCCTTGCACACAGAGTCGTTGGCGTCACCATATAACTTTACATGGATCTCTTCCGTCTGGAATACACAGAATCCCTGCCCGGCGCTTCCATTGAAAGTAAAACTCATTTTACCGGTGTATGGCGGAATAAATTCATCAGTACTCATGATACTTTTCAACCGGGCTATGCTTCTCTCTTTCGCCAGCCTGCCCGAGAGGGTAGCAAGTACGGCGCGATCTGTATTAAAGACCCGGTATTCAGCTGTAAAATTCTCGTTATTCTGGAGGGCACGCTTTGATTCGTCCAGAATTTTCTGGTTCAGCTCGCTCACCTGTTCGGTAAACAGACCAGGATGCGAGTAGAGAGTATGAACATCGGCATCCAGAAAATAGCTGAGGTCCAGATTTTTCTTGTCGATAAGAGCCCTGTGTTCAGCGTTGATTTCAAGCAGGTCAAATCGTCCGAATAAATCCCGGAGTGATGCAAATCCCATCGCGGAAAGATGCCTGCGGATATCTTCCGCCAGGTATTTCATCATATCGACGATATGCTCGGTTTTTCCCTTGTATTTTGCTTTGAATTTGGGATCATGCGTGGCAATCCCGGTCGGACAGGTATTTTTTTCACAAATCCGGGCCATCACACATCCTTCCGCAATCAGCAGCAATTTGCCGAAATCGTATTCTTCAGCTCCCATGATGGCAGCCATGATAATGTCCTTGCCGGTAGAAAGGCCTCCATCGGTTCTAAGCTTCACGTTTTGGCGCAACCCATTCTCAATCAGGGATTGATGAACTTCCACCAACCCGAGTTCCCAGGGCAGTCCAGCATGCTTCATGGAGCTAAGTGATGCCGCACCGGTTCCGCCTTCACCGCCTGAAACATGAATGACATCGGCGCCGGCTTTCGCAACCCCGACCGCGATGGTCCCGATATTGGCCCCCGAAACCAGCTTCACATTTACCGGCGTTCCCGGGTGAACCTGTTTGAGTTCATAGATCAATTCTTTCAGATCCTCAATACTGTATATATCATGCAGCGGAGGCGGGGATATAAGATCAACGCCAACATTGGCATGCCGGGCTTTTGCTATATGTTCGTCTACTTTAACTCCCATCAGCTGGCCACCCTCTCCGGGTTTGGCTCCCTGTGCAATTTTAATCTGAATTTCGTCGCCCGAAACGATGTATTCGGCAGTTACACCGAATCGTGCCGAGGCAACCTGTTTGGCGCTTGCCGTGACACCCTCGGTATAGTAATAAGGATTTTCACCTCCCTCCCCGCTGTTGCTTCTGCCTCCTAGTTCCCGCATCGCTTTAAAGATATCACGCTGGGACTCTGCACTAATGGCTCCAAACGACATAGCTCCCGATCCGAATCTGCTGGTAATTTTATGGAGTCCCTCGACCTGATCCATGGGAAGTGGTTTATCGGCTTTTTTGGTTGTAAAAAGATGCCTCAAAGTGACCGGTTCATCGCTATATCCCTCTTTGAGGTATGCATCATAGAGTTCCATGGCGTCAAGGCTGAAACCGTTTTGGCGCACCAGGTTATGAATCATTTTTGACCGCGTATTGGTCATGGAGTGTTTCTCACCCTCGGTTCCACGGTTATGTTCCTTGTAGAGGTAGGTATTGATCGGTTTTCGCCTGCCGCTTTCTGATTCCAGCAGATGTTGTGAATTCCTCAATACCATTTCAGCGACCTGGCCCAGTTCCACACCCCCGATGGCACTTGTCAAACCGGGAAAGTAGGTTTTAATGAGTTGTGGACCCAGTCCAATGGCGGTGAAAAGCTTTGCACTTTGATAGCTTTGAACAACAGAGATACCCGATTTTGCCATAATCTTCAATAGACCCTGGTTCAGGGCTTTGAGAACAAAGGCTTCTTTTTCATCAGAGCTCAGATCATCCAATTGCCGGTTATCTTCATACCTGGCAATTTCCAGTATCATATACGGGCAAATTGCAGTCGCCCCAAAACCGATCAGTGCGGCTGCATGATGGGTATTTTTAACTTCGGCAGTGTCAACGACAATTGAAGACTCCAGCCTCAAACCCGAATCATTCAAGGCATTGATGACGGTTCGCAGTGCCAGCAGGCTGGGGATCGGCAAATATTCTTTATCGGCATTGCGATCCGTGAGGATTATTACATGATGGGAATTCCGGGCTGCCTGGATGGCTTCCCTGGCAAGCCGCCTGAGCCTTGATTCAAACCCGACCACCCCATGGGTCCGCTTAAAGGTAATATCAAACACTTCAGGGGAGATATCATCGCCCTTGGGCCGGTACTCATAAAGATGATAAAGACCTGCCATTTGACCGAGGCCCATGACCGGACTTTTCAATTCATAAGCAGGGACCGGTGGAATGAGCTCCTTGGGTTCAAAAATATTCGGTTTTTTCCCCAGATAGGTAGTCAGGTCGGTAACCATTTTCTCTCGGATGTAGTCGAGAGGGGGATTTGTCACCTGTGAAAAGTTCTGGTAAAAGAAATCAAAAAAAGACCTCGGCTGATCCGAAAGGATTGCAAGCCTTGCCGTATCACCCATGGATCCGATAGGTTCTTTTCCTTCCAGGATCATCGGGTAGAGCACATTGCGAAGATCTTCAACGGTATAATTGAACAGATGCATCCGTTCAAGGTTGTCGGGCTCTTCAGGCACTTTTCCATTTTCCAGCTGCAACAGGCGGGGATCAAATTTTGCATACCGGTGCTCCCTGGAGTGGCTGGGATCCCGGAAGTGAACGCGTCCGGAATTCATGTCAACCGTTACTCCCCTTCCGGCATACAATGTTCCTTTTTCCCTGATTTTTGTTGGATGAACATCGAAAGTGCCCGCTTCCGAAGAGAGATAAAAATGGTCGACGGTTTTCACCCATCGGCACGGGCGGAATCCATTCCGGTCCAGCCGGGCGCCGATATTATTGCCTTCGCAGTAGGAGACGAAAGCAGGCCCGTCCCACGGCTCCATGGCCCGGCTCCAGAATTTGTAAAAGGAATTATCTTGATCTGCCGGCGGGATCATCAGTGCAAGTGTGTCCTCCACGTGAGGAATACTGCTTCTGTAACGCAGGGCTTCAACCATCTCATTCAGGCTGCCCGAGTCACTTATCCCCTCGTGGGTAAGCAACTGATCCCGTTTTACACCAAGTATTTTTTCACGGGAATTTGCCCATGAGCGGTTTCCGGCGATCGTGTTGATTTCCCCGTTATGCCCGATTAGCCGGAACGGTTGCACTTTATCCCATGATGTCCGGGTGTTGGTACTGAATCTGCGGTGGAAAAGTACAAATCTTGTTTTGTAATCGGGACTCTGAAGATCCAGGTAGAATCTGTCGAGAGCATCTGATTTCGTAAGTGCCTTATACACAATTGTCTTAGCAGAAAGTGAGGCAAAGAAGAACTGGTTGACGATGCCTTTTTCTTTCTCTTTAATTCTTGTCCTCTGTTTAGCTGCATAAAGCAGTTTGTCGAAAGAGAAATCGGTTCGGCATTCATCCGGCCGCTCGATGAAGGCGTGCACTATGGCCGGTACGGTTTTCATCGCCTCCTGACCCAAAACAGTATGATCGACCGGTACATCGCGATATTCGATGACATTCAGACCTTCAAAGCGGAATGTATCTTCAAAAGTTTTCAGGGCGATTCGTTTTAATTCCTTGTCATTAGGAACAAACAGAGTTGCAATCGCAATGGAGTCCCGTTCAAATCCAAATAGTTCAAACGGGATATCGGTCATGATTCCGGCGCCGTCACCGGTGATCTGATCAGCGGCACATGCCCCGCGGTGTTCAACACATCTGAGGGCTTTTAATCCCAGCTGAAGATGATTGTGGCTGAACTGGCCCTTGCGGCTGGCAAGAAATCCAACTCCACATGCAGATTTCTCTGTTGATGTATATCTCATCGTTGATATACTCCATGGACTACGTTATATGTTAATAGATTGCAACTGTTGAAAAGACAAGGGCGGCCTGTAATTACCCGGTCAGATGTGCTTTGCCAATTTCACAACTGCACATAGTAAAAAGCAAAAAAAAACCATGATTTTCAATTATAATCACTTTTTAAAATATTGGTATTACTTAGTTTATTAACAAAAAAGTGCTTTTCTACAATGTATAGTCCGCTTTTTTCACCAAGAAATATTTCACTCAGCAAGGGGAAGCTGAGGGGAATATTTCGCTACGCGTTCAAAAAATGTGCACTCCGTGGGGAAAACATGAGCGCTACGCGTTCAAAAAATGAGTCCCGACCGCCGTCGGGGCGAATCGCTGCACTCGAAGCACCGGAAAACACCCTGTTTATTATACAACCGGGTATCTGACTGGTATTTTGGCCAGATGCATCTCTTTTTTCAGATCGGATATTTCAATTTCGCGGAAGTGAAAAATACTTGCAGCCAGAACCGCATCCGCATTGCCGGCGGAAACGGCTTCGATACAGTGATCCACTTGCCCGGCGCCTCCGCTTGCAATCACCGGTATACTCACTCGTTTGTTGACTTGCCGGAGCAATTCGATATCAAAGCCTGATTTGGTCCCGTCTCGATCCATACTCGTTAGCAGGATCTCCCCGGCGCCCAATGCCTCGACTTTTTCCACCCATTCCAGGGCATCAATGCCTGTCGGTTCCGACCCTCCCTTTACAAAAACTTCCCAGCTGTCCCCGGTTCGTTTGGCATCCACGGCTGCAACAATTGCCTGGGATCCAAATCGGTCTGAGGCTTCTGTAATCAGCTGTGGATTTTTTACTATTGCACTATTGAGTGATACTTTGTCGGCGCCGGCTTTAAGAATATCACCGATCTCATCCACTGTTCTGATGCCTCCGCCAACTGTGAACGGGATATTGATTTCGCGGGCGATCCGGGTGACCAGTTCAATCAGGGTTTTACGTTTTTCCTTCGTAGCAGTAATATCCAGAAAAACGAGCTCATCAGCTCCTTCATGGGAGTAGCGGCGGGCCAGTTCAACCGGATCGCCGGCATCTCGCAGGCCAACAAAATTCACCCCTTTTACGGTACGTCCGTCTTTGATATCCAGGCAAGGTATGATCCGTTTTGTAAGCATTGAAAAATGTATCAACAGTAATAGGAGCCGGGCTGACTCCCGGTGAATTCAGAAACACAAATATAGGAACAAATGGGATGGAAACCATGTAACCCGGTTGTTTTCCCGGCCACCCGGTATTCGGAAGCCGGAAGGGATCACTCACTTTTTTCTATCAGTTCCTGCAGCGAGATGCGCCCTTCGTAATAGGCTTTGCCTACAACGACCGCATCGACCGGGATCTGCCGCAATTGATCAAGGTCACCGGCCGATGACACCCCGCCGGAAGCGATCCAGCTCAACCCCGGAAATTGTTTGCTGAGATCATCGTAAAGATTCACATTCGGGCCTTCCAGAGTCCCGTCCCGGGAGATATCGGTACATAACACCTCCTTGAGGCCGGCCTCAATCATAGGCTGCAGAAACGCATTCAGCGACTGATCGGACGTCTTCTTCCATCCGCCATAAGCCATTTTTCCATCTTTGAGATCCATCCCCAGGATACATTGATCCGGATATTCCTGCAGTGCCCGGATCCATTCTCCGGGCTTTCGGACCGCCATCGAAGAGCAGATTACTTTCGATATGCCGGCCTCCAACAATGTTTCAACATCCTGGAATGAACGTATACCGCCGCCGGTCTGGATAGAGATATCCAATTTCTCAATCATCTCCAACAGGTGGGGAAGGTTGTCGAACTGACCCGATTTGGCCCCGTTTAGATCCACTACATGAATCAGGTTAAAACCGGATTCCGCGAACAGCTTTGCCTGGTCCTGCGGATTCTGGTTGTAGATTTTTTTCTGTTGATAATCCCCTTTATACAGGCGAACCACCTGCCCGTCAAGAAGATCTATGGCCGGAATAATTTTCATCAATAAAACAGATTAAATTTAGCCTGTATAAGTCACCAGGAACTTTATTTGAGGTATCTTTCTGGTACACAATTAGTTAAATCCATACATCCCGATACCTTTCGGGAATGAATAATGCAGTTTAGTTCTGTCCCCCATCCTGAATAATATCAAGAAAGTTTTGAAGCAGCATGGAACCGATATTCCCCGATTTTTCCGGGTGAAACTGCACACCCATAAAATTATCTTTTGCCACTACTGCGGAAAAATCACTGATATAATTGCAAGAGGCAAGGGTATATTTGTTGGTTGGGGCGTAGTACCCATGTACATAATACAGGAAGTGCCGGCCATCAATGGATGTAAGAATCGGATGATCTTTCAGAATCTTAAAACGGTTCCAGCCCATGTGTGGGACTTTGCCTTTTTTGGGATCAAATTTTTGAAGCCGACCGGGCAGCAGTCCAAGAGTTTCTGTGTTTCCCTCTTCTGTGGACTCAAATAACAGTTGCATGCCGAGACAGATGCCCAGGACCGGTTTTTCTGTACACTTCAGCCAAGTGTCAAGGCCTCTTGCCCGCAGGTCTTCCATGGCTGAAGCTGCATGGCCCACTCCAGGGAACAAGATCGCATCAGACTTGTCAAGTTCCTCAATACTATCTGTAATGATATATTCGGCACCGAGTCTGTCGAGTGCATTGGAGACGGATGTCAGGTTCCCCGCCCTGTAATTTAAAATTCCAATCATGCCCTTTATTCTGTTTTTATTGCAAATGGCGTTTCAATTCGAAACCGCTTTATAATGATTGATTGTATAAACCGGATTTGAAGTTCTACCGTTTGTTACAACTGAAAATTTACCGGACTGTCTCGTATGGATCTCCTTGATCCTGTTCATCAGCCGGTGAACTACAATCTGCCTTTGGAACTGGGTAAGAGTCCCTTGGCTCTTTCTGTTCTGGTTACAGCAAACCGCAATGCTTTGGCAAATCCTTTGAAGATCGATTCAATTTTATGGTGATCATTTTGTCCTTCCACCCGAACCTGGAGGGTGGCTCTGAGGTTCATGGCAAGGGAGTGGAAAAAATGTTCGGCCATATCTAATGGAAAATCACCTGCATATTCACGGCTGAAATCGGCATTCCAAACCAGGTAAGGCCTGTTTGAGAGATCCAGGGCAACTTCTGCCTGCGATTCGTCCATCGCTAACAGAAAACCATAGCGTTGAATTCCCGTTTTATCGGTCCCGCAAACTTTGTAGAGGGCTTCACCCAGGGTAATGGCCACATCTTCAATGGTATGGTGTTCATCCACGTCCAGATCACCGGCGCACCGGATCTTCAGATCGATCAATCCATGGCGGGCGATCTGTTCCAGCATGTGGTTAAAGAATTTTAAACCGGTATTTATATCATTCTCGCCGGACCCATCAAGATTCAGGGAAATTTCAATGTCCGTCTCGGACGATTTGCGGCTGTGGGTAACGGTGCGGTTCGGAAACAGAAAATCACGGGTCAGTACAATCCAGTCCGTACCGGCAGCAGAAGGCTCACCGCCTGTTTGCAGTTGAAGCTGGCCGGACTTTTCATCCAGGATGATCCGGGCATCGGCCTCTTTTTCACCGAAACCGGCGAAGCGGATCTGTTCATTATCCAATAATGCCTTCTGGCGATCCGACAGCCGGGAAGGATCGCAGCCAAGCTGATAATTCATTTCCTGCAGCCTCTTGCTGCCATACAGGGCGCCGGGCCAAAGCAGATCGTTGTTGACCCCGGCCAGGGCTTTGTGATGTATCCAGATTTTCATGAGGTGATCTCCTTTAGTGTTTTCAGGAAACGAAGATTTTCGTTAGGCATCCCGACTGTGACCCGCAAACAATCCTGGCACCCCGGCTCGTTGCCGCGATATCTCACGATAATCCCTTTCTCCGCAAGTTGACGGTAGATGTTCTGTGCATCTTTAATTTTAAATAAAATGAAATTGGCATTTGTCGGGTAGACCTTTTCCACTGTGGGAGCATGGCTCAGCTGTTCGACCAGGTAATCCCGCTCTTCCCGGATCTTGTCGATGTTGAAATTAATCAAATCCATATGATTGAATGCTTCCAGGGCAGTTTCAGCCGTCAGTTGATTGACATTATAAGGCGCTTTGATTTTCAACATATAATTGATAACCGGGGGGCTGGAGATGGCGACCCCCAGGCGGATACCGGCCAGCCCAAATGCTTTGGAAAAGGTTTGCAGGACCACCAGGTTGGGATATTGAGGCACGACGGCTGCCATCGATTCCTGTTCGCTGAAATCGATGTATGCCTCGTCAACGACCACGATTCCGGGAAAGAGTTCAACCAGCTTCAGCAATTCCGTACGCTTCAGGTCATTGGCAGTCGGATTGTTCGGGGAACAGAGAAACAGAATCTTGGTATTCTTATCCGCCTTGCCCAGGATGCTTTCAACATCCGGCTGAAATTCCCTGTTAAGTTGCGATTCCACCACCTTCACATCGTTGATTGCGGCAGATACTTTATACATGCCATATGTCGGGGGAGTAATCAGAATGGCATCCTTGCCCGGCTCACAAAAAATTCTGATTAACAGATCTATGGCCTCATCGCTGCCTACGCCGGTAAAAATATTTTCCATCAGTACATGCCGGAATTTTGCGATCTTTTTTCTGAGCTCATTCTGGGTGGGGGACGGGTACCTGTGGAGGTTCTGGTTATGGCGCATCGGCGCGCCAAGGGAATTTTCATTGGCATCCAGTAAAATTCCTTTGTCGAAGTCGTCCCGTGCACTTCGGTATGGTTTCAGATTGCGAATATTGGGCCTTATCAGGGTATCGATATCGTCAATTTTGGTCATTGGGTCAGTTTTCTTCACGGAGTTTTGTATTGGATGCGAGCAGCTTTTTCAACCGGATTGTTACCGCATTTCGATGGGCCTCAAGTCCTTCCATTTCAGCGAGTTTTTCAACTGTGGGCCCAAGATTTTTCAAACCTTGGGGAGTTGCCTGCTGGAACGTGATGCTTTTTTGAAAGCTGTTCAGCGACACACCGCTGTACATTTTTGCGTAGCCATAGGTGGGCAGTGTATGATTCGTGCCTGAAGCATAATCGCCAAGGCTTTCCGGTGTATACGGCCCCAGGAAAACAGATCCTGCATGCCTGATCTTATCGATCTGGGAATCTGCATCGGCGGTATTTATGATCAGGTGTTCGGGGGCATAGTTATTGGAAAATTGCAAAGCTTCATCAATCGTATTAACAGTGACGGTAAAACTGTTTTCCAGGGCTGATTTAGCCACATCACCTCGCGGCAGGTTTTGAATCTGCGATTCCAGGGCGTTGTCAAGCCCGGTCAAATCGAATCCATCGAGGGCAACCAGCACAACCTGGCTGTCCGGTCCGTGTTCAGCCTGCGAGAGCAGATCGGCTGCGACAAATTCCGGGTCTGCCGATTCATCGGCAATAACCAGTACTTCTGACGGGCCGGCGGGCAGGTCGATGGAGACCATTGCATCGCTGTTTTGAAGCGCCATTTTGGCAGCCGTAACATACTGGTTGCCGGGGCCAAATATTTTATCAACCTTGGGGATAGTCTCCGTTCCGTAAGCCATGGCGGCAATTGCCTGTGCTCCACCGGCGAGCACGATACCGGCCGCATGAATCTCCCGGGCGATATAGGTGATGGAATCAGGTATCCGGCCGTTTTTGTCCGGTGGTGTTGCGAGGATGATCACATCACACCCCGCAGTTGCTGCCGGTACACCGAGCATGATGGCTGTAGAGGGCAGCGGGGCGGTGCCGCCCGGGATGTAAAGGCCTACCTTTTCGACAGGGCGGGTAAGCCTTTTGCAGGTGATACCGTCCATGGTTTCAACCTGCAAATCGGAGATCACCTGTTCCCGGTGAAATCTATGCACATTCCTCATGGCCGTATCCAGGGCATTTTTTTCCTCAGGTGACAATGTTACCGGAAGGCTTGCAGGATTTATAAACAGATTGCCGACATCAACACCATCAAATTTTTTGGTATACGCGCGGACCGCTGCATCTCCATCGCTTTCCACTGCCTGAATGATCGGCTCAATCCGGCTTTGAATGGAAGCAAAATCCATTTTTGGCCGTCTGTAGAGCCGGTTGATGTCAATATCGCTTAAATCTTTCAGTCTCAGTTTTCTCATTTCACTCGGGTGTATTTACCGGACAGGCTCTTCATGTTATGCAGATCAGGTGATCATGCTTTCAATCGGCAGCATAACGATCCCGGATGCACCGGCTTCTTTTAATTGTTCCATGACCTGCCAGAATGTGTTAATGGGAACAACCGTGTGAATGGCAACCATACCTTCATCTGCCAGGGGCACGATGGTCGGGCTTTTCAGGGATGGAATGATCTTCCGGATCTTCGGAATGGCATCCTCAGGCGCATTCATCATAATATAGCGGCTGCGTTCGGCCTTCTGATAGCCTTCAATGCGTTGAATAATTTTATCAATCAGTTTCTTTTTACCGTCCGAGAGCGGTTTGTTGGTACGAATCAATTCGGTTTCGGATTCATAGATGGTTTCAATTTCGATCAGCCCGTTAGCTTTCAGCGTATTGCCGGACGATACCAGGTCGCTGACGGCGTCGGCCACTTCGAGCCGGGGGGCAATTTCAACAGCTCCCGAGAGGGTGGTTATTTCAACCTCAATACCTTTTTTATCGAAAAACGCCTGGGTCAGATTGGGATAGCTGGTGGCAATTTTTTTGCCGGAAAAATCTTCCAGTTTCTTGATGCTGCCGTTTTTGGGTGCTGCAATCGACAGGCGGCATACGCCATAATCGAGGCCGTAAAGCACCGTAACATCCGCCTGGTCTTCAGCCGTTACATTACCGCCTACAAATCCGAGGTCACAGACGCCATCCTCTACATACTCGGGAATATCATCGTCGCGGATAAGCAGCAATTCGACGTCAAAATTCCTGCATTGAACAAGCATGCTTCGCTTGTAGTCATCAAACCGGAAACCTATCCCTTCCAATAGATTAAGAGTTTTATCAGTTAAGCGGCCGCTTTTTTGGACGGCTATTCGTAATGAAGTGTTGGAATCGAGAGTTCTCATGTCAAAAATAAGATGTTAATAAAGTTGGTAAGATAATTGAAAATAAAGCAACGGATGCGAAATGGGTGGCACCTTTACGCAGAATGTCCGTAATGACCGTGGTGATGGCCACGGTAATGGGAGAGATGGATATGAATCGAACGGAATTTCATCGGCAGAAATATACGGGATTTTCGGTAACTTATTCCAAATTGATTTGCGGGCAATTTTCCGGCTCACTTGCTCATACAAATATTGTAAATTAACCGCGATGTTCGATCCTGCAATTCCCGGTTGCGGTTCATGTCAGCTCGTTTTATCCTTGGTTAAGGAGACAAATTTTTTAATACATATAAACCATTTTTCAAGTTATGAAAAAAACGATAGCACAATTAACCTATATACCACTCTATACAAAGCATCCCAAAGAGAAAGTGGAGGATCTGTTGGAATTTGTTGCCCAGCACGATGTGGAGGTGGATGTCAATTATCTCTCCACGACAATCAAAGGCGAAACTGAACTGGTCTTTGACCTGATCCGCGAGATTTATGACGAGAGAGTGGGCGAAGGAGAGCAATTCCGTTTTCACGTGGAGCTATTGAGTCCGGTTGAAGACTGACAGAAGACCGAGTTCCTGCTTCCCATTACAGGGAGAGGATTCGCTTCGCAGCGCAGCGTCTGTCATAGTGTCATTTGCCCTAAAGATCATAAATAGAAGTAATACTTTGTAGTTCAATGATTTATAACTTTTCACAAAATTATAATGTGAGCTCACTAATCTTTTCCCCACGGAGTACCCATTTTTTGTACCCCGGCACCGGTCGGGGCTCATCTTTTGGACATGGAGCGCAAGCGGAATGCACATATTTTGTACCCCGATGAGCGGTCGGGGATATGCGGGTTAGCGTAAAGTTTGGTATTTACAGAATAAATTGACAGTCAATTGGCACTCAAAACTGCATCTGATAGAAATATTTGCAGGATCTTTTTGAATGTTATAACATTAAAATGTATCGTAAAGATGTGAATACTAACTGCTAACTAATGTGGGTGAATTTTATGACTAACAGTAATCTGGAGCAATATTACGATCTGGCAATACTATTTCTGCGAATCGGTGTTGGTGTTATCTTTATCGTCGCCGGCTGGGGGAAGCTGACAGGTATCGAAGGAACCCAGGAGTTTTTTGGGGGAATCGGTATACCTGCCGCCGGGTTAATGGCCTGGGTAGTGGCCCTTGTTGAATTCGTTGGCGGCCTGATGGTTCTTTTGGGTTTGTACCTGCGGGTTCCGGCAATTTTACTAGCTATAGTGATGGTTGTGGCGATCTTTACCGTGAAATTGGACCAGGGATTCAGCGCCATGAGAATTGATCTGACATTGATGCTGATGGCACTTTCTCTTGCTATCCTCGGCAGCGGGAAACTTTCGTTTGAACATCTGTTTAAGGGCTAGCCCGAATATGGCAGGAAAAAAACGCAGGTTAAAGACAGGGTAAGAATAACGAATATCAAATAACGAACACTGAATTTGGAATGATTGAAAATCCAATCTATTCATTCAGTGTTCGGATATTGATATCATTATTCATCAGTTCGATATTCGATATTCATTCGGTGTTCGTTATTCATCAATTCGCTTCGCTTGAGCCATTGTTCGTCTGATCTAATGTTCAATTGTTCGATATTCAATTCGGTGTTCGTTAATCGATATTCAATATTCAATATTCAATATTCAATCGTCTTTATCACGGTGCGCCGGGCCCAAGGATTACGGCATTTAAAAACAGGCGGTCGGATCCTCTCCAATAACCCCGGAAATTCACATCTTCGGCAAAGGCGATGACACGGCCTGATCCAATGCGTTCTTCATAGAGAAACACACTGCCGGGCAGGCGCTCTGTGTTTTCCTCCCAGCTATGGCCCGAAATGCGGGGATCCTCACTATTGCTGATTTTAACGGGGGTTCGTTGAGCGGCACTTGGCGGGCCTTCCGGCGCCATGTACAACCTGCTGGAATTCACCATCACCGGCAGATCATATGAATAACCGGATGCCAGCCACTCTTCAGGATCCAGTTCCGAATGGAAAAAAGCTCCCGGAACACTGAGTCTTTGTGCATCTTCATTTTCTTCCTCATCATACCAGGAGCCAAGATTTGTCAGTTCAAGTTCATTGCGGATGTATTCGGTGGCCGATCCGATCGTTACAAGGGTGCCTCCGTCACTCACCCACTTTGTAATCCGTTCTTTCCCATCGTCGCCCAGGTACCGGTTGAGTTCAGATACACTCAGAATTCCGGGCACGATCAGCACATTGAAACGCTCCATAGGGGTGGAGGCAATTTTTGTGGGACGAATTACAGTGTGCGGAATTTCATAGACCCGGTCGAGTGTATGCCAGGCCCAGCCGAAGGAGTATCCATGAATCGGATAATCACCCAGAATTGCCACTTTCGGTTTTTTAACCCGGTTACCCTCCACTGTTCCCAAGGGCGGATAACCCGGCTCCGATATTCCACTGTCGACGGCATCAACTTTCAAATCATATTTTTCGGCCAGTTCACTGACCACCTCATGCACATGCTCCACATTGCCGTCGGTTCTTATCACCAGGGTTCCGGAGTTGTACGACTTGCCATCAATCCGGGTTGGTTTATAGATGATATGAAGCCTGATGCCGGCATCCCTCAGCGGGTAGACTGTTGAGAGCAGCGCTGCCTGGCTGCCATCAATCAGGTAGGCATACTGAGCAACCCTTTCGGGTGCACCGCCTCCGGCAGTCACAGGCTCGGTGATCATTTCAGCATCAACAGACCGCCCGTCGGAGGTGCTGAACCCCTGCAGGTTGTACATCAGCGGCAGCGACCAGGATGTGATGTCGTAAAAACGCGGATTCTCACTCCTGTCCACTCTTTTTCGGGCTTCTTCAAGAAAATCTTCCGGTATCTGGATATGCGGTTCCATCAGTTTTCTGATAAATCGCATCCGTGGCTGGGATGCTTCTATCAGGTAGGTGCCTTCCTCAAATGAATGTGAACCAACCGATTGACCATTACGGTCAACGACATTGTTCAGTGAAATGCCGTCTCTGAGTTTATGCACCTCAATGCCGCTTCTCATCAGAAGATTAACCGTTTCGGCGACCAAATGCGGATCTCCTTCCGGTTTGATCAGATAGCGTACGATGCCTTCACTACCCAGTTCGATCGATTCCCGGTTTGCCTGGTAATAATCGGTGAGCAGTTCCTCGCGCTTGTCGCTCGACAGGCCAATCATCGACCGGAAAGCCGTGTATTGATTGAATGCCCCATCGGCCAGCGTCCGGACGGTTCCATCAGATAATTCCCAGGCAAACCCGCGGCTGGACCCCTGTTCGTAGAGCATGCCTACGGCTCCCTGGTAGATCAGATAAGAGGTGAAATAGGAAGGATAAAAGTAATTGAAGATCTCCCGTTTGGTGTATTCCACATTTTCCCTGTCAAATCCCTCAGCATGGGCCCTGCCGTATTCTTCAAACCAAGTACGTGTAAATGGCGGGAACCAGGGTGATTCGGGAGCGGTGGGAGGGTCCACATAAAATTCCCTTTCAGCGCCCATTTCATGGGCATCCACACCGGCCTGAGGCCGCCAATCGCGCAAAATGGCCGCACGATTTCTAGTCTCAGGATGTGTGTGGGCAAACCAATCCCGGTTCAGATCAAAAAAGTAGTGGCTGGTGCGATATTTAAGGCCGTCCCAGCTGGTAAAATCGTTGCTCCAGTCGGCCAGATCGGAATGGGCTTTACGACCCTTGTGCTGGTGGTTGTATTGAGCGAAGGCGTCCCGGCCGTCGGCATTGATAATCGGATCGATGACCATGACCGTATTGCTGAGTTCCCGGAGCGTCTCTTCATCATTCGATGTTGTATAATACTCGAGTATTTTAACCAGGCCTTCTGCACCGGAGAGTTCAAAACCGTGGATGGAACCGCCCAAATATAGAATGGCCGGCTGGTCCCGGATAATCTCTTCAGCCTGCTGATCCGTTATTCCCCGGGGATCATCAAGCAATTTTCCGTTTTCCTGAATCTGTCCGAGTCGAGCATGATTGTCGGGATGCGTCACGATTGCCACAAGCTGAAGCTTATGGTTATAGGTTGTCCCGATTTTTTGGACAGCCACCCGGTCGGATGCCTCCTCAAGGTAATTCAGGTATTGCACGATCTGATGGCTCTTTACGATTCGATCGCCGACCTCATGGCCGACCACTTCTTTGAAAGTCTGAACCTGACCTGATACATGTGCAGGCAGCCATAAAAAGAGAGCAGCCGTTAACGCAACTGTGGCCGAAAGTACGCGAGTAATAAACATGATTGTGTCTCCGAAATTGGTTGCTTCAATTTGATTTCAAAAATGGCTTGGTTTGTTGCTAAAAGTAGGTGTATTAAATTTAAATGCAAGAGAAATATCGATCTGTCGGGGTGAGTGTTTTTTATGGGTGCTAAACAGAATACGGATCCGTTTACTATTTAATGGAGTTCGAAACATTTGGATGGAATGGCCGTTGCTTCTTTGTATATTTCGTGCTTGTATAAATTTCAGATTTGAAGCGTTTTTTCATGAATAATATTCGCAACTTTTGCATCATTGCACACATCGACCACGGCAAATCCACACTGGCTGACCGGCTGTTGGAGAAAACCGGTACGATAACCGAGCGCGAAATGCAGGCACAGGTGCTTGATGATATGGATTTGGAGCGGGAACGCGGCATTACCATCAAAAGCCATGCCATACGGATGGATTATAAAAGGCCGAATGGTGAGACGTATATATTTAACCTGATCGATACACCCGGACACGTTGATTTCGCCTATGAAGTGTCACGTGCCCTGAAAGCGTGTGAAGGTGCATTGCTGATTGTGGATGCAGCACAGGGAATCGAGGCTCAGACGATTTCCAACCTCTACCAGGCAATTGATCAAAACCTGGAAATCGTTCCGGTGTTAAATAAGATCGATCTGCCTGGGGCTGATCCCGAGGGGATCTCTCAGCAGATTGTCGACCTGATCGGTTGCGAACCGGATGAAATACTGAAAGTGTCGGGAAAAACAGGTGAAGGGGTTGAGGAGTTGATGGAAGCGATTGTAGAACGGATTCCGGGCCCGAAAAGAGAGGCGGAAAAACCGTTGAGGGCGTTGATTTTCGACTCAATTTTCAACACCTATCGCGGATCCATCGCTTATGTCAGGGTCATGGAAGGGACCCTGCGAAAAGGTGACAGCATCTATTTCATGGAGACGCAAATCGATGAATACGATGCGGAAGAGATTGGCTATCTGAAACTGAAGAAGGAACCGACCGACAAGCTGGAAGCCGGTGAAGTCGGGTATGTGATCGGTAGCGTGAAATCCCTGCAGGATGCCCGGGTGGGCGATACCATCACCCATTCAAAAAACCGGGCGACAGAACCGATACCCGGCTATAAAGAAGTGAAGCCGATGGTATTCAGTGGCATTTATCCGACAAATGCTGAAGATTTTGAAGATCTGCGGGGTGCGCTTGAGAAACTGCAGCTCAATGATGCTTCGTTGCAATACCAGCCGGAGACATCGAAGGCGCTCGGGTTTGGTTTTCGTACCGGCTTTCTCGGGCTGCTTCATATGGAGATTGTGCAGGAACGTCTCGATCGTGAATTCAATATGGATATCATTACCACCGTTCCGAACGTTAAGTATGAGGTAGTTGTCAGCCATAAGGGTGAAGAATTCAAAAAATTGGTGGATAACCCGAGTGAAATGCCCGATGCCGGCAAAGTGGAAACGGTGTTCGAGCCTTATATCAAGGCGAGCATAATCACACCGGCCGATTATATCGGGCCGATCATGAAGTTGTGCCAGGACCGGCGGGGGGTGTATATCAACCAGCTGTTTATGCAGAACAACAGGGTGGAAATTATTTATGAATTGCCGATGGCTGAAGTGGTTTTTGATTTCTATGACAAACTGAAGAGTGGCACACGCGGTTATGCATCGCTGGATTATGAATTTATTGAATACCGAAAAGGTGATTTGGTACGTTTGGATATACTGTTGAATGGGGAACCCGTGGATGCACTCTCGAGTATTACACACCGGGACAAGGCCTATGAACAGGGCCGCAAAATCTGTGGAAAGCTCAAGGAGCTGATTCCCCGACAACAATATGAAGTTGCTGTGCAGGCTGCAATCGGCTCCCGGGTGATTGCCAGGGATACGATCCGTGCATTGAAAAAAGATGTTACGGCAAAATGTTACGGCGGTGACATTACGCGTAAACGTAAACTGATCGAAAAACAGAAGGAAGGCAAAAAACGGATGAAACAGGTAGGTTCGGTGGATATCCCACAAGAAGCCTTCCTCGCTGTACTTTCTATGGACGAAGATGACAGGTAAACTCTTATGATTCGTAAATTAATCTACTCCACTTTACTGCTGTTTATCACTGCAAGCAGCGCATTGGCGCAATTTGAAGAACCTGAAATCCGTGCTATTTCCCATTCGGAAAGGACTGAATTTCAGGAAAAATTTCGTGCCATTGCCTGGACCGGGCAGGGCCTTTACAATCCAACCACCATCGACCGGCTGCCAACCATTGAACTGAGGGCACGGATGCAGGCCGCATTCGGCTCTCCGACGCAAACCATTGAAGATCTGATCAAAGAAAATTTTCGGCCCGGGAAAGCGATTCAATTTGAATACTGGTTTATTGTCGACGATGAAATACCGATGATGATCCTCGACCTGGACGGTCCGTTTGAAAACGGGCTCGTCTATGTTGGTGCAAGCCAGTATGTGGATATGATGCCGCAAATTAAACGGACATTAACCCGTAAATTGTTGGATAGTGATTTGGAAATGGAATCTTTTAGTGACTATTTCTACTCACCGGAACGTGAACAATGGTACCGGGTGGAATATATAGACGGTGAATTTTCCAGAACACTGATCGACAGACCAAGTTTCTAAAAACGATAAAGCAATCAAATCTTGTCAGACTACAAAGAAAAGAATTCAGCGTCCTCTGCAAAAAGCAGGTTCAGAAAAAAACAGAATGAAGATCATCAAAGGGCAAAACATTGGGCGCGTGAGTGGCTTGATGCTTTTATATTTGCTGCCATTGCCGCCATCATATTGCGGATGTTCTTTTTCGGGGCGTACCGTATACCGACACCTTCTATGGAGCAGACGCTGTTGACCGGCGATTTTCTTTTGGTATCAAAAATGGCCTATGGCGCCAGGACCCCGATGACGGTTTCCATTCCTTTCACCGACGTTTATGTACCGGGAATGGATCTGCCATGGACACGGCTTCCCGGTTTTATGGATGTGGAGCGCAATGATATTATTGTATTTAACTACCCGATTGATACGGGGCCGGTATCAGCCAAAACCAATTACATCAAACGTGCCGTGGGGATGCCCGGCGATGAACTTGAAATCCGTGACAAACGCGTTCATGTCAATGGCCAGGTGGAAGATGGTTTCGAGACGCTCATGCAGCACTACCGGGTAGTATCGAGGGAACGGATTCGCTTGAGTCCCTCAAAAGTACGGGATGCCGGTGCCCGGATTGTGCAAAGCGGCGGCAACAATAACTACATCATCAATATGACAGAAGAGACGGCCAGACAAATGGAAGGGTGGAATGAAGTCGATTCTGTGGAACCGTTTGTGCTGCCGGAAGATTATAAACAATTTGAACGGCGCAATTTTAACTTCTCCCGGGGATTTAGCAATCACGATAACATACCGGCTTTCAGGGTTCCGTATAAAGGCAAGGAAGTTGAGCTGAGCAGTGACAATTGGCACCTCTACCAGGATATTGTGGAACGGTATGAGCGAAATTCAGTACAAAAAGACGGGGATGAGTTCATAATCAACGGGGAAGTGACCAACCAATATGTAGTACAGATGGACTATTATTTCACCATGGGAGATAATCGCGATGACAGTGAAGACAGCCGGTATTGGGGGTTTGTCCCTGAAAATCACCTGATCGGCAAGGCGAGCATCATCTATTTTTCCTGGGACGGAGAACGCTGGATGCCAAGATTCAGGCGGATGTTGAATATGATCCACGATTGATTAACCACTATCTATTGTAAAACATAACTAGTATTATCTTTTCAATGGCTAACCCATTAAAAGTAAAGACTATGTTACGATATCATAAAGGCTTCATCAGCAGCTTATTAGCTGTGATCACATTAATTCTGATTGTGGAACCAACGGCTGCTCAGTTTTCTGAAAAACCGGAGCTTCACATGCCCGAGTTTATTGCCCATCGCGGGGCCTCCTGGCTGGCACCGGAAAATACAATGGCTTCCATACAACTGGCCTGGGAGATGGATGTGGATGCCGTTGAATTTGACATCTATCTGACTGCCGACGGTGAAATTGCAGTTTTTCATGACCGGAATACAAATCGTATCGCCGGCCGTGACAAGCTGGTGGAGGATCAAACCCTTGCAGAACTCCGGGAACTGGATTTGGGTTCATGGAAAGCTCCACACTGGGAAGGGGAACAAATTCTTACACTGGCTGAGGCGTTGGCAACGATGCCAAAAGGCAAGCGAATGTTTGTAGATGTAAAATCGGATACACGTATCGTCGAACCGATGCTTGAGGTATTCGATCAGTTCGCGCATCATCCCCATCAGATTGTGGTTATCGCATTTTCCTATGAATTGGCTGCTAAAACTAAAAGACTCAGGCCAAAAACCCCGGTTTATTGGCTGGAGGGATTCAGTCAGGATGAGAATACCGGCCAATGGACTCCAACCATGGAAGAAGTTGTTGAGCGTGCTTTGGAGGCCAATCTGGATGGTGTCAACCTGAGGTTTGTTGGTCCTGCCACGGTTGAGGAAGACGTGGCGCTGATCCGGGAAGCGGGCCTTGGGTATTATATCTGGACGGTGAATGATATCGACGATGCCCAGAGGGCGCTGCAATTGGGAGTGGATGGCATTACAACCGACCGTCCGGTATGGTTAAAAAAACAGTTGATTTCGCGCAATGGATGGCGGTTGATGTCGCGGCCTTGAAAATCTCCCGAAGGGAATTTCAATTCTTATCTTTACAATACTGCACAAAAATCTGCAATATTACATGCTTTTATACTCCATTTCATAAGGGGCATATACAACTTATTGCGTATATAAACATGTTTGGGCAAATTATTGTAATGCAAATGCACATCAGTAAAACATAAAAAGAAAAAACCAATGCAAAGAATCAATGATGAATCAAGAATGTCAGGTATATTGCATTATTTACTCCTATCTATGATTGTTTTGCTGCTTGTAGCCGGCTGTACGAGTGAAAATAAAAATGATAAGGATTTCAAGACTTCCGTTTCCATCGTTGGAGATAAATGGTATTTCAACGACCAGATCCTAAACCCCGGCTCACCGGCTGAAGGGTTGTTGATGAATGTTCGGATGGTTAATACAATTTATGAGGATCGTGGCCCGGAGCTTACAAAACTGACGGATGATTTTGATCCGGAAGCTAATGCACATTCCTTTATTGAAAAAATTCCCGAATATGTTTCCAGTGGTGTAAATGCCTTTACCATATCGCTCCAGGGAGGTATGCCCGGGTACGAAGGAGCCATAAATACTGCTTTCAATGCCGACGGGTCACTAAGGGATGACTATATGCAGAGGGCTGAACGGGTTATCAGAGCCTCTGATGAGAATAATGCTGCAATAATACTTTCTCTTTTCTATCAGCGTCAACATTCTCACGACTATGCTCTTACGGGAAAAGAGAGTATCAGAAATGCGCTGGAGAATACGGTCAACTGGATCACTGAGAAAGGATTCACAAATGTTGTGCTTGAAGTGTCGAATGAATACCGGCATGGTGGTTTCCGAAACTGGACTGATGGTGATTGGCTTATGAGTGAAGAAGGGCAGGTTGAACTTATCAGGCTGGCTAAGCAGCTAAATCCGGAGCTTTTGGTAAGCACCAGTGGTATGGGAAATGGAAGATACCATGAGGATCTTGCAAGAGCAGCTGATTTTTTGTTGATACACTTCAATACAACCTCCCTTGATCTTTACGAAAGCAGAATTGAGGACGTGAAAAAATATGGCAAACCAATCGTCTGTAATGAGGATGACAAGTTGGGCCCTGAAGGAGCTGCAGCCCAGGCCATAGCTGTCATGAATGGCAGTAGCTGGGGGTATATGGGGATGCTAAGGAACCAGTATTTTCCTTTTGAATTCCTGGGGGTTGAAGATGACCCGGAAGTTTATGAGATGTATAGTAATTTAACGACCCCCGGATTTCAAATTGATCCTGAATCACTCAAATATAATTCCATCACGATCAACTATCCCCATGATGGAGAGATCTTTCGCCTGGGACAGACCATCGAGATTAACCTTTCACATCTTTATTCCGACGATTCAGAAGCAAGGAGTATAGTAATACTGGCAAATAACGAACAGATCGCTGAACTTGACAATGGGATACGGTTAAGGGTTAGCTGGAGACCTGATGAACCGGGGATTTATGATTTCCAGGCAGTGGTTAGAGATGAAACAGGAGAAGAATTGTACAGGTCGGCTGAGGTGGATATCATTGTTCAATCCGATCCATAATGTAACGGTATTTCTATCGGATGTATGAAATGTAAATTTGAATAAAAGTGCAAATAAGACGGTTGATCTTAACAAATAAGCCCTCAATAAGGATATCTTGATTAATCGAAATCTGGTATAATTTATGTTAAATAAAAACAATAAAGAAGCTTCAATAAGTAAATTACTCGGTAAAATAGATCATGCGAAATTGTACTGCTTATTTGGAAAACTTGACCAATTAAAAATTTCAGAATCCTTTAGATCCATGATGATCATATTTTCCATACATGTGAAGCGGAACATCTTTTTATTTTTTATCATTTTTGGCGTGACATTTTCTATTCAAGCGCAACAAAAAGATTTAGAAAATTCTCCTTTTAGATATAACCCCCAAACTTCTTTTAACTTTAACGCTCATGTTATTGATGATGAACTGATTGGAGGTTCCTGGGCTCAGACCTCATTGTTCGATATGGATGGAGATGGACAGCTCGAGTTTATTATGGGGGCGCGAGATCGCATCAATAATGTAATATACGTGTACAAATACCATTTGCCGGGCAGATGGACGCGATATGCAGTGGGTGAAGAGCCACCTACGGATGTAGGGGGAGTAGCAATCGACATTACCGGTAATGGTTTGGGTGATATTGTATCGGGTACTGCATGGTATCGTAATTCAGGGGATTTGAATGAGCCGTTTGAGAAAATTATCTATGAAGATGACAACCCTGGAATCCATGACCTAGAGGTGTATGATATAAACGGAAATGGTCGTCTGGATGTGATCACCATGAGTGATCAAT
This sequence comes from Balneolaceae bacterium, assembly GCA_007118695.1. Taxonomy (GTDB): domain Bacteria; phylum Bacteroidota; class Rhodothermia; order Balneolales; family Balneolaceae; genus SKRC01. The sequence continues at coordinate 23,594 of SKRC01000061.1, forward strand.
CAAATCTGCGTTGGTATCATATTCCCGAAGACCCGACTGAACCCTGGGTTCGCCATGATATTGGTGAAGCTGTCCATGGAGGTATTTCGCCGATGGGTTTTGGTGACATTAATGGTAATGGCTACACCGATGTAGTTCGGGCGGATGTGTGGTTTGAAAATGTTACAGGAGATGGAACCGAATGGCGTAAACATAAACTGGGTACAATAAAGACACTTCTTCCTGGTGCCCTGGATGGTCTGCCAGACTGGGCAAACGGAACAAAAACCTGGGTCGTAGACGTCAACGGGAACGGACGGAACGATGTGGTACAATGTGACGCTGAAGTAAGGGGAGGAAGTATCTGGTGGATGGAAAATCTCGGTGAGACAGAGAACGGCATGGTAAAGTGGAGAAGACATATAATCGCCGGGCGCGATCGGGTGATGGGGGGTATGCATTCACTCTTTGTCGGAGATTTCAATGGCAATAACTTG
>SKRC01000116.1 GCA_007118695.1 Balneolaceae bacterium
ATTGCTGTATGAAAGAATGTTTGAGAGCCCCCTCCTGAAGCCCCTGTCATGGCAATCCTTTCCGGGTCAATTCCCAAGGAAATCAGGAAATCAGTTGCCCGTATATTGTTCCATAATTGCAGTTTCAATACTTCGGGATGTCTGTGTTCCCAACCAAATTCTTCAAGTTGTCCGTAACCGACCAGATCGTATGCAAATACCTTTGCGCCCATGCGAGCCATAGCAGCAAATCGTTTTTGAGCATCCGGCCGATAACGACCTACATCGCCGGGTTCTGTCCAGTGGCCATGAGGGCTGATTATCCCCGGTAAATTATTATCTGAATCGACAGGTGAATATAAACTACCTGTTACATACACACCGGGCAGGCTCTCAAAAGCCACATTTTGAACAGTGTAACCATCAAGTATTCGTTTGTCACCCATAATCGGGTTTAAGGGGCTCATTTCGGGAAATTCTTCCAGTCCGGCTCCCCTCAGAATCTGGCTGCGTATTTGTTCTGCACGTTCCTGCCAGGCATCTGCAGTCTCGTATTTTTGACGAACCTGTTTTAGGAAATCTGCCCCTTCTTCTTCGGTAAAATGATGCCCGACAGTGAGCAAAGAATCCGGATCACTTTGTTGATAGGAGTCAGTACATGCGGTCATATAAATCAGACTCGCTATAAATGCAGATAACAGATATGGGAGTATTTGAATCCGGATCATAAAGTAACTGGTTTTTCTAAAGCAGAGATTCAATTAGTTACGACAGCATCTTCTGGTATGAGAATCCCGATTCACGTGTCGGGATAGGAAATGTTCATGGCCCCTAATCACTCTTATAATAACCGAGTTGTCCCTCCACCACTCTGAAGTTCAATATCCATTCCCCTTTCATTGGTTTTCCATGCCCCGGCAGTGAAGTCCGGAACTGAAACAGAATTGGAACGATTGGCTACCGACCATTCAGTGAGTGGTGTTATAGCGCTCCATAAAGCGGCATCATAGACATCCATTTCAAGAGGCAGTCCATTTCGAAGGCAATCGATCAGGCGCCAGTCCATTTCATTCACCCTGGCATAGCTTCGCAGTTGATCACGATCTGCATCAGCCGCCTGACGAACCCGTTCATTAAACCGCTTGGTGATTTCAGGGGTATATTCTTCTACCAATGCATCAAATTCCTCCTTCGAAAGCCATCCGTCATGGCCGGTGGCAATTCGGGCGGGTTGCGGATAGTGCCTGGAAATACCCTTGGTTCCGCTGATCAACTGAAACCGGGAGCCCGGACGAGGTGTACTGATATCATGCTGCAGCATCATCGTACGCCCTTTATGTGTCCGGATAACGGTGACATTCATATTGCCACGGAAATCCTTGCCCACATAAGGCTTATAATAATCATCATCGGCGGCAAGCTCTTCCATCAAACCGCCCATCGTAAAATCATCGCTGGAAACCGATACAAGATAATCCATCTGGTCTCCATAGTTGATGTCCATCATCTGTGCAAGAGGGGCCAGTCCATGTTGTGGGTACAGGTTCCCATGTCTTCCGATGTTCTCATCAAGTCGCCACGGCCGATAGCCAAACCAGCCATGCTCATCTCTTTGCCACCTGGCCCTGTTTGAAACCCTGTCGTGTACATAATTGCCTTCCCCATGTACAAGATCACCAAAAAAGCCTTTCCTGACCATACTTAATGTAATTGCCGGCAAGCCGCTATGACAAGAGGCGGACACCAGCGCGCAGTGTTTTCTCATCCGCTCTGAAGTTTCCACTATTTCCCAGCACTCCTCAATCGTTGCAGCTGCAGGAATCTCCGTATACACATGCTTGTCATGCTCCATGGAGAACACTGCCTGTGATGCATGCATATGCCAGGGAGTAGCCAGGTAGATTAAATCGATATCATTGCGTTCACACAAGCGTTTCCATGCATCCGGTCCATCCGTATAAGAATCAGGATTATGCTGTGGAAATTGTTGTATCGATTCTATAGTTTCACTCACCCGTTCAGGCACAATATCACACAAGGCTTTGATTTCAACTCCTTCGATACCAGCCAGGCGCCTTGTCGTACCCGATCCCCGGCTGCCTATCCCGATAAGCCCGACCCGCACAGTTTCCAATGCAGGCGCTGCATAACCATGCATATTAAATCTTTGACGATGAGATTCCCTGAAAGGTTCCTTGTTTTCAGATATCAATTTACTTGCACCCGTAAGGCCAAGGCCAGCCAAGCCGATTTGTTTAAGAAACGTTCTGCGATTATTTGCCATAGTTATTAAGAATAGTAAAAGTTAAAAATAGATCTTATCAATTGACTGGGCTAAAATAATGGAACTATTACTACCAGCCTTATTCACTCAATATTAACGCATGAAAGAGCATACACATTTAAGTCAGATATTACCAATAACTCAAAATTGTTAATGGTTATCTATTATGAAATGTCTTACTTAAAATCCACTTATACTTATTGCTGTTTGCTGAAGTTGTTATACATGCAGTATATGAGTCATAACCTGTTACTTATATTATTTCTATTTATTGCAGACCGATAAAAATTTGAAAAACACCTGTGAGCTATAATAAACAGCTCACAGGTGTTGAAATCGGGACATCCTGGAAAATTATTCAATATATATTACTTGAATTAATATCCCGGATTATTTTCTGTAATCGACGAATTGGAGTTGATTTCAGCCTGAGGAAGAGGCCAGAGATGGTGATTATCACTAAATGATCGCGAATAACCTGCATCCATCAGGTATATCTCACCTTCAGAATTTTGGTAATGCGCCCCATAGACCGGACCAGGCATAACATCTGTGCCTATTCCCCACCTGAACATATCAAACAGGCGTAATCCTTCAAATGCAAATTCACGCGCCCGTTCATCCTGGATAAACGATATCAGCGACTCTGCATCGGGATGAGTGGTTTCATCGATTGTATATACCTCCACTGTCGGACGCTGACGCACTTCATTGATTGCATCATACACCGACTGGTCAATATCATTCAGCATAACCTTGGCTTCGGCATACATCAGAAGTACATCGGCATAGCGCATATGGATCATGTTAATGGATCCAGTAGACGGACTAGAAATGTCGTTTTCATAGTCAATATACTTCTTCAGATTGTAACCGAGTTCGGTTGTTGTCTCCGTTACACCCACCCGGTCAGGCGTTGTGCTTGTCGGGCTGGAATCATAAATACTGTTACCAATAGGCTGGCCGGTATAAAAAACCGAATACCCCCAGCGTGGATCCAGGTTTTCATATGCTTCCGAAGGATCATTAAAATCCTCAATGTTGTATTCGCTCTCGTCAAGCCTGTAGAGCAGATAGAGATCATGCACAGGCTCAACACCTGAGCCGCCCCCAATGGAGGATGCTGAAAGCCCAAAAGCATTATAGTTGTTTCCACTCGGTGAATATTGACGGTCAAAGATCACTTCCACTGAATTCTGGCCTTCATAATGGAAGAGTGCTTCGTAGTCCGGATAGAGTTCATATACACCACTTTCCATCACCGACAACGCGGCATCACGTGCAACAGCCCATCGTTCATTGCGCAGGGCAACCCTGGCTTTCAGGGACTCTGCGGCACCGTGCGTTGCCCGGCCTATGTTACTGCCACTATAACTTACCGGCAGGGAATTGGCAGCAAGAATCGCATCCAGTTCATCGATGATGAAATCAACGATCTGATCACGGTCTGTTCGCGGCAGATGATCAGTGATTTGTGACGGTTCAAGAGGAAACGGCACGGCGCCATATAAGCTGGTAAGCTGCGTGTAATAGTACGCCCGCAGGAATCTTGCTTCGGCTTCCAATCTATCCAGAAGGGCCGGGTCACCGATTTCAATCTGACCGATATTGGCAACCACATCATTGGCTTTGCGTATACCTCTGTAGTATCGATCCCAGGTGCTTGATACAATACCATCAGAAGGCACAATCGGGCTGCTGGCATATAATTGGAAAGCGATGTCGGACCGGTTATCCAGTGTCATCGTCCGGCCATCCATTTCAGCATAAACTGCATTGACAGCCTGCTCTGCATCACTGACCCGATGCCAGAACGTCTCCTCTACTACCGAGCCTGATGGGGTAATATCCAGCCCATTGTCACATCCAAACATGACAATGGTGCATATAAATAAACTTAGAATTATGTTCTTTTTCATAATAAATCTCATGTATTAAAAATGTTTAAAACGTGATGTTTACACCTAACCTGACGGCTTTCGAATGAGGATAAAATTGATTTCTTCCTCTTGGAAGTTCAGGATCAAACAGCCCGGTAGGAGTAAAAGTTACCAGGTTTTCCCCGGATACATACAACCGAAGATTTTGGACAAACTGCTGCGGAACTGAATAGCCAACCTGAATATTTTTCAATCTTGCATACTTGGTATCCTCAAGCATAAAATCAGACATACAATTCGCACAATTGCTCCATACCTGGGCTCCAACCATCACTCTTGGCCAGGTACCATCCGGATTCTCTGTTGGATGGAATCTGTTATCGGCCATTTCCTGAGGAATGAAGTTCTGGCTGTTCGGGCCTTGAACCAAAGCACCATCAAGCATATGCCACTGCTCTAATACTCCCTGCCAAAACATGCTGAAATCGAAGTTTCGGTAGGAGGCATTAAAATTCACGCCAAACTCATACCTGGGATCTTCATTTGCAACGATCTCCTGATCACCTTCCGGATATAATGCAGCGGTAAGATTGCCGTCTCCATTCAGATCCCTGTAGATAACATCACCGATACCGGCATTCGGGCTCATTCTGGTTGGATAGTTATCCAGATCCTCCTGGGTACGATAGAGACCCGGGGAGCGATATCCACGCAATGAATTAATCGATTCGCCCTCTGCCCAAACGGTAAACTTGTCTGGATAGAATGGCCCCTGGCCACTCAAGCTTTCAATCGTATTGACGACATCAGAGAGATGCACTCCAACTGAATACTGAAGCCCTCGTGCGGTGCTGGGCACACTATGGTATTTAACCGCCAACTCCCAACCGTTGTTGGAGACATCGGCTGCATTCTGAAAGGGAGCAGACATACCCACCGAAGCAGGAACAGGTAACACCAACAGAATATCGCTTGTATAATTCCAGAAATATTCGGCGATAACTTCGATCCTGTCATCCAGAAAACCCATGTCCAGACCAATATTGGTCATGGTCGTAGTCTCCCAGGAAATGTCGGGGTTTCCAGCAGAGGTGACAGCCGCTGCCGGGACTACAGTGTCGTTAAACTCATAGGATAAACCCAGGTTATAGCTGTTCAAAAAGGAGTGCAGTCCGACTCTTTCATTGGAACTCATTCGTTCATTGCCAAGCTGACCCCATGAAGCTCGCAACCTCAGGTTGCTGAACAGATCGACATCTTGCATAAACTGCTCGCTGGAGATTCTCCAGCCGGCAGAGAAAGATGGAAAAAAGCCCCATCGGTTTCCTTCTGCAAATCGGGAAGATCCGTCATACCGAACATTGGCCTGTACAGAGTACCTGTCGCCATACGTGTAGTTCGCGCGACCGAAAAAGGATCGGACCCTCCATTGGTCGTTGAAACAACCACTGGTAAATGAACCGGCATCATTAAATTGAGTACAGGTACGTTGATTGCCTGAATCACCAGCACTTAATGAGCGCAGATCATTGTTGAAAAAGCCGGATCGGGCCGAAGATACCTGGGTTGCGCGGGTATAAATTTCCTCATAACCGGCCGTACCACTTAAACTATGATTCCCGAAATTATCCGCATAATTCATAAATGCACGATGGCTCAATTCTCTTCGGTTATACCGGCCTTCATTCAATGTGTTTGTAGCGAACCAGCCACTTGAGGCTACAATTTCACCGGAAAGGGGATGAATCATGTCATTCCGTGACTCCCTGAAAATGGTCTCCTCGGTGCCTGTCCGGTTCAGTGTTATATCCCCTTCAATTGTAAGCACATCACTGATCTGGTAGTTAACTCCGGCAGTTCCAACAATATCGTCGCTCTCCCTTCTTGTCTCACCGGAATTGGCCATAATAAATGGATTCCAGGTACCCCCAATCAGGTCACCCGTTGCTTCACGACCGTCCGGATAACTCATGATCATATCCCTGTTCATGTGCAAAAGCCCTTGCGTAATTCGCTGACCCCTAAAACCAGGCCCGGTAACATCCCGGTTCCTGTAGAGCAGGTTTGCCTGAACAGTTAAATCATCTGTCACAAACAAGTCACTATTTACTCGCAGTGACGTCCGCTTGTTATTGAAATTTTGCAGAATGCCATCAGTGTCATTGTGGTTAATAGAAGCATATATTCTTCCTGCTTCACCCCCTGCGGCAAGCGAAATTGATTGACTGTGCTCCATGGCATTATCATTAAAAATCCCTCCTTCAAAATCAGCAAATGGAAACTCCAAAGGATTGGTTCCTGCCAGAACATTTGAAATATACTCTTCAGTGAATACAGGCTGCTGCCCACCTGCTACACGTGCTTCATTTTCCAGGCGCATCCAATCCTCGGTGTCTGCAGGCTCCGGAAAGAAGAGTTGATTATGAACCCCTACAAAAGCGTCGTAGTTAACGGTAATACCGGTTGGGGTACCTCGCTTGGTCGTAATCAGAATAACTCCGTTTGCCGCACGAGAACCATATATAGCGGCGGAGGCTGCATCTTTCAATACTGTAACTGACTCAATGCTAGAAGATTCTATCGACGCCAGCGACTGCTCAACGCCATCTACCAGCACCAGTGGATTGGGATTGTTCAGGGTACCCGTTCCCCGGATTCGTGCAATCGCATCCTCTTCACCCGGCTGACCGCCCTGATATTGAATGGTAAGTCCCGGGCTGAGACCTTGCAAACCCAATGCAGTGTTTGTCATCGGTCGATGCTCGAGATCAGCGGCTGAAATGGAACTCACGGCACCGGTCACATCAGCTCTTCGCTGCGTGCCGAAACCAACAACGACCATTTCGTCCATGAGCGCAATATCGGCATTCAAACGGACCTCCATTCGATCATTTATATGCTGCTGAGTGACAGCAATAGTCTGTGAGACATAGCCTATAAATGTAAATACCAGTTCAGTACCTGGTTGATCTACATTAATGCTGAATTCGCCCGACATATCAGTTGTCGTTCCCGTTGTAGTGCCTGAAATTACAATATTAACACCTGGCAACAATTCACCGGTATTAGCATCTGACACTGTTCCCTCAACCGTGATCGATTGAGCCATTGCCATGGATGTAAATCCGAATACCAGGCACGTAAATAATAGTAGAAGTTTAGATTTCATGCTTATTCTCCATATGGTATGAGTTATTAACAAATTGATCCTTTATCATTTTTAAGTAACTGGAATAGGCAACTAACATGTTGCTAAGTAACCGGTTACTTGTTTATTATCAAATCCCCCGGCAATGAAAACTGCAGTGAGAAAGCAGGGATAAGCTGGCTTAATACGTTACGTTACCGGTTACGAAAAGATATAAAAATGCAATTACATGTCAATATTTTTTTAAAAACTTTTTATATAGAAAAACATTCCCTGTCAATTCCCAATGAAATATGTTGCTATATATCTCAAATTTCATCCAACAGGAGTCCGAATTTTTCATACCCGTTTGGAAAATCTGACATGCTTGTAAACCGATAACCAGGCAAATTATGATTGCAATAATCCATCATACAGGTGCGTAAACGCCACTAAATCAGTTAATTTCTTCCCGAATAAAGCACAGTTTGATTTCTTAAAGTCACAAATCAAATAAACTTCATTTTCCTCTTGCCAAGATATTTTATTTCAGTATTTTTGACTTGAGTTGGAAAATTTCCATTTTGGAACAGTCCAGAAAACAATTAGGTTTGGGATAGTATTCTGGCAGAACACTTCATAATTCAAGCTTCCCGTTTTAAACTAAAATCTACTTACATTATGTCATTTGATCGCAGAAATTTTTTAAAGTTGACCGGCTTAACCGGTATAGGAATGATGTTTGGTGCAAAGAAAGCCGATAACAGAACACCGTTCCATAAAAACCGTACTCAGAA
>SKRC01000010.1 GCA_007118695.1 Balneolaceae bacterium
CTTGAAGAACCAGGTGCAGGATACTATTTTTGTCCATGCGGATGCCAATATGATGAAAACAATCCTGAGAAATCTTGTTACCAATGCAATAAAGTTTTCCCAATCAGGTGATGAAGTGGTTGTGCAAGCCGAGAATTCAGACGTTCAGGTGAACATATCAGTAATTGATAAGGGAGTTGGAATTGAAGCGGATGCACTGGAAAAAATATTAAACAAAAAAAGTACTTATACCACAACCGGAACGGATGGAGAAAAAGGTTCCGGCCTTGGTTTGGATCTCTGCGTTGATTTTGTAGAGATGCACGAAGGCACCATTGACGTGGATAGTGTGCCGGGTAAAGGGAGTACGTTTACCATTACCATTCCCAGGTCTATGTAAGTATAATAGCCACGATCTGATCTGTATATTAACTTGCATACTCAAGCGGATATCATTCGTCTGAACTCAATAAAATCAGAAAATTGATAGAAGAACATTCAAACGTAATCGAAACCTCCTGGAATGAGTACTTTAACAATGCATAAACCCGCAAAGGCAACGAAGGTCTGGTTTTCCGGCAAAAAGCTTTTCGTGCTACTGGAGGATGGAAGGGAAATCGGTGTGCCTTTGGAGTGGTTTCCGAAATTAAGGGATGCGGATGCCGAAGATCTGGACAAATGGCGTTTGATCGGGGATGGTGTCGGTATTCATTGGGAAACACTGGATGAAGACCTTTCTGTTCAAGGCTTGTTGAACTGAGAAACGGAACTAACAAACAGCATTCAATAAAGTCATAGTCTGCAACGCACCCCGGCTGTCGGGAAAATTTCGCAGCGTTTTACAATGCGTTTCTTACTATTTGAGCTTTACATGGAAGTTCCCGTTATCCTGCGCGGGCTTAAAGAGAAATACGGTCCTCTCGGGCATCAGGAGAGGATGTCATGCACCACATGGCCATGGACGTCGGTCAGCCGGAAGTCCCTGCCCTGGTGGAAATAGGTCAGCTCCTCATGGTTAAAGCCCATCTGATTCAGGATCGTGGCTTGCAGGTCGTGGATATGCACACGGTCCTTGATGCCCATGAACCCGATTTCATCGGTCTCGCCGTAGGTGATGCCTCCTTTTACACCCCCGCCAGCCATCCAGATGGAGAAGGCTTCGGTATGGTGATCCCGTCCCATAAAGGGCATCTCCTGGCCATCCCGGTTTTCCTGCATGGGCGTGCGGCCAAACTCTCCGCCCCACAACACCAGGGTTTCCTCCAGCAGGCCCCTTTGCTTTAAATCCTTGAGCAACGCCGTCATGGGTTGATCCACCTCCCGGCATTTGTCCCTGAAGCCGGCATCAATTCCCGTCTGTTCATTTGTCCCGTGAGAGTCCCATCCCCAGTCAAAAAGCTGTACAAACCTCACATCCTGTTCAATCAGCCTCCTGGCCAGCAGGCAGTTATTGGCAAAGGAGGTTTTTCCCGGCTCGGTCCCGTACATCTCGTGGATATATTCCGGCTCATCAGAAATATCCATGACTTCCGGAACGGAGGCCTGCATCCGGAAAGCCATCTCATATTGCGAGATCCGCGTTAATATTTCCGGATCCCCGACGCTTTCGTGTTCTTTTTTGTTGATGTTATTGATCGCATCGATCGCTTTTTTCCTCAGGTGCCTGTCCACCCCATTGGGGTTGGAAGCGTAAAGCACAGGATCACCGCCATCGGTCCGGCACTGCACACCCTGGTAGACCGAAGGAATAAACCCGCTTCCCCAGGCATTTTTACCGGCATCCGGCATATTGCCTCCCGATACCAGGACGATAAAGCCCGGCAGATTCTCATTTTCACTGCCTAACCCGTAGGTAACCCACGAACCCAACGTGGGATGCCCCATACGGGAATGGCCTGTCAACATCAGCAACTGGGCAGGTGCGTGATTAAACTCATCCGTATGCATGGATTTGATGATCGCTGCATCATCCACCACCGTTGAAAAGTGAGGGAGCAGATCGGACACCATGGTGCCCGACTCCCCGCGCTTTTTAAAGTTTGCCTGCGGGCCCATCATTTTGGGAACACCCTGAATGAATGCAAACCGGTTGCCTTCCATCAGGGATGGAGGAGCATCTTTGCCATGGAGTTTATGCAGTTCCGGTTTATAATCAAAAAGTTCAAGCTGGGAAGGGGCACCGGCCATATGCATATAGATGATTCGCTTGGCTTTTGGGACAAAATGAGGGGGTTTGGGTGCAAACGGATCAGCCGCACTGACCGGGCTGCCGGGGCTCACACTTGAGGAAGAAAACGGATTGCATCCGGTCATGGCAGTGAATGCGAGACCCCCCAGGCCCAATGAGCACTGTTTTAAAAAGTGGCGGCGGGTCAGGCTTTCCAGTTTCCTGTGACGCAGTTCATCAAAAATATTCATAACAGACCTTAATTTAAGATTATCTCAAAATTGTCATTAGAACATGTATGCATTGTGCCATCCTGAGAATGAGAAGGCAAACGCAAAAGTGAAAAGGATGATTGGTTGTTGATCATCATAACCCCTGAACATTCAATAAATCACAATTTACTATCATATATCCGGGATTATGATTTGGTTAAAAATTCATCCAGGTTCATGATCACATTCGCTGCCATGGTAAGTGCAGCCAATTGCAGGTCGTTTTTGCCGGTCAGTTCTTCGGCTGCGCCATTGTTCTCTTCAAAGTACTGTTTGGCTTCACGATACAGTGCTTTCAATTCTTCCAGTTTCGTTGGGTCGATATCCCGGACCATGGCAATCCGGTAGCCGGCTTTCAACTGCTGTTCCGCGTCCTGCGGATCCGCCTCAATCATCCGCCCGGCCAACGCTTGCGCCGCCTCGATATAGACCGGATCATTCAGAGTAACCAAAGCCTGGAGCGGGGTATTGGTAATAATGCGGCGGGAGACACATACATCCCGGCTCGGAGCGTCAAAAGCTGCCAGGGAGGGGTATGGATTGGTGCGGCGCCAGAAGGTATAGAGAGCCCGTCGATACTTGTCCTCTCCTTCACTGGTCTCCCACTTCATCCCGCCACTGTAGACCTGCTGCCAAACCCCTTCCGGCTGCGGGGGCATCACACTGGGTCCATACATTTTATCGCTCAGCAAACCGCTAACCAAAAGCGCCTGATCCCGGATCTGTTCGCCTGAGAGCCGGAATCGCGGGCCACGGGCCAGTAAGCGGTTATTCGGATCCGTCATCTGCAGCTCGGGGGATACATTCGAGGCTTGCCGGTAGGTGGCCGACATCACGATCTGTTTGAGCAGCTTTTTGATGCTCCACTCATGTTCATTCATAAATTGCAGCGCCAGCCAGTCCAGCAGTTCCGGATGAGACGGGGCAAAACCTTCCGAACCAAAATCGGAAACGGTTTCCACAATGCCGATTCCGAACAGTTGGGCCCACAACCGGTTCACGGTTACCCGTGCCGTAAGCGGGTTCTCCTTACTCACCAGCCAACGGGCCAGTCCCAATCGGTTATCCGGTGCATCCTCCGGCATCTCATTCCAGGCATCCGGGACCCCGGGCGTTACCTCGGCGCCGTGTACCATCCAGTTCCCGCGATCAAATACGCGTGTGGTACGCTTATAATTGCCTTCCAGCTCCACCATCACCGGGGTCCTAATCACTTCCTCATCGGTATTTAGCAGACGGTAAAAATCTTTCCGGATCTGCTCATAGCCGGGTTGGCCTTCACCCGGGAGATCCTCGTGGAACAATACCCACTCTATATTACAGACAAAACCATCATGAGTCGGATCATTAAAGACAAAATAGAGGTCGTGCTTCTCCTGTTGTGGATTGATCGGAATGGAAATGATTTCATCCGTGATTCGCTCTCTCTCATAATCACTTGCTTCCCCCCGGTTTTGTACAACATCCCAATGGGCTATAATTTCTCCCTCCGGATGATCTTTTCTGATTTCTACCTGCCCGGTTCCCCTGCTCGCCAGGTATTTAATAAACATCCGGTCTTTGCCTTGCAAATCAATATCTGCGATTCGAGCATGCCCGCCTGATTCCACGGCAAGATAGCGCCCATTGTTGGTTCCCCGTTCAACCTCGTCAAACAAGTGGGGATGTATTTTAGGCTCGGTGAGTCGAATCAGGTCAGCATACTTTCTTGCTTTATCCGGGGAATTACCCTGGCCTGATGTCTGCCTGTGGACCCAATTTTTGATCTCTTCGAGTTGCTGCCAGTCTTTTTCACTCTTAAAGGTTTTCAGATTGGGAGACTCACTGGGCACATCCGCGTCGGCGGTGTTATTGAAGTAGGCAAAAGATTTGTAGAAATCCTCCATCCGGATCGGATCATAGGTATGGTTATGACACTGAGCACATTCCATGGTGGTGGCCTGCCACGTCTCCCATGTCGTATTAACCCGGTCTATGATAGCGGCAACCCGGAATTCTTCATTGTCGGTACCGCCTTCATCATTATTCAAGGTATTGCGGTGGAAAGCGGTGGCGATCAACTGCTCATCAGTCGGGCCGGGAAGCAAATCGCCGGCCAGCTGCTCAATTGTGAACTCATCAAATGGCTTGTCCTCATTAAACGCTTTGATCAGCCAATCCCTGTACTGCCAAATATTGCGATACCTGTCAGCTTCATATCCTTTTGAATCGGCGTAACGAGCCAGGTCCATCCACATGGACGCCCAGTGTTCCCCGTACTTCGGGGAGGCCAGCAGCCGGTCTACAACTTTTTCGTATGCATTCGGGCTGTCATCAGCCAGGAAATCCTGAAGCTCGTCCCATTTTGGCGGCAGGCCGGTGAGATCAAACGATACCCGCCGCAACAGCGTGGCTTTATCCGCCCTGGGAGAGGGCTGCATATTTCGTTGTTGCAGATTAGCGAGGATGAACCGGTCCACTTCATTTTCGACCCATTCAGAATGAACGGCAGGCGGATCGACCGGTTCCGGAGGTACATACGCCCAATGATCCCCCCATTCGGCGCCCTGTTCAATCCATCGCGTGAGCAGTTCGATTTCTTCCTCCGATAAAGGATCCGCTTCCAGCGGCATGCGGAATTCCGGGTCATGGTGGCGAATGAGGCGAATCATCTCGCTCTCCTCCGGACTGCCCGGTACAATGGCGGGTTTTCCGGATTCATTCAGGCTGTAGGCTTCTTCGGGAAAGAGCAGGCTGAATTCGCCCATCTGCTTCACTCCTCCGTGGCATACAATGCAGTTGTTGTTCAGGATGGGTTTGATATCGCTGCTGAATTCAACCTTTTCCCCGTGCCAGGAAAATGCCCCGTGGTCGCCTCGCGAGAACAGAAACAAGACGAAAACCACGAGCAGCACTCCTGATACCAGAGTCAGAATTTTTTTAAAGAAGGTATCAAACATGGAAGACCTGTTTCATGCCGCTCATTTTGTAGTCATTCGAATATTTTCAGCAATTCCAGCAATTAGATTACAATTAATTATAAAATAATCAGATATGCAATATCCGTCATCGCTCATTTGGAAACAATGGATGAAGGCCTATCCTGCATTTCCCATCATCTATCAGATATCTCCACTATCGTCTTACATTTTCTTTTTATCAGAAAACATACCTCGGGTACGTCTGTTTGGCTTTCTCGGCGGCATTCAGATCAAGATCAACTGTTAAAAACGGTTTTTCGGCGGTGGTAACGCCGTACAGATCGCCGTCGGGACCCGCAAACCAGCCCGTCTATTTTAAGGCCGAAATTCACGGTAAACATTAAAAATCAAAATATTTAATGCATGAATGCGTTCCAAAGTGTATTTTAAGGCCGGATCCCTGGCAAACATTAATAATGAAAAATTTTAATGTTTGTTGAAGGCGCAGCCCTTATTTTAAGGCTGGATTTTGTAGTAAACATTAAAAAATGAAAAAATCAATGCCTAAACAGCAGGTTTATCCCGTTAACCCGGACCGAATGCAGCCGTGGAACGACCTTCCGGAGCTGCCGATCGATCCCTCCCTGTACAGGGACGTGGATGTGTATGAACAGCTGGGCCGCGCAAAGGAGGCCCTGGCCCTGCTGGCCGGGCGCAGTGTGGCGATCCCAAATCCCGGAATGCTGATCAATTCCATCACCCTGCAGGAGGCGAAGGTGTCGAGTGCCATCGAAAACGTATTTACCACCGATGATGAACTCTACAGGGCGATGAGTGATTCCATATCGGACGGCGAGGCATCCGGGCCCACCAAAGAGGTGCTCCGGTATCGTGAGGCGCTTTGGGCAGGCTATCACTACCTCAGGGAACACGGGCAGTTCGACCGCGACTACTTTGTAAAGCTCTACCGGATCATCCAGGAGAGCGGGGACGGGATCCGTCCGCCTTTTGCCCGCACGTTTATCCGGATGGGAGGGTCCGGCCCGAACGCCGGCAAACCGGCCTACACCCCGCCGAGGGGAAAAGGAATCGTGGAAAAAAAGCTGGATAACCTGATCGGGTTCCTCAATGACAAGCAATCCCAGCCGGATGAACTGTTGCTGAAGATGTGCATTGCACACTATCAGTTTGAGGCGATCCACCCGTTTCGTGACGGTAACGGACGTGTTGGCAGGATCATGAACATCCATATCATCACTCATAATCACCTTTTGGAGCTGCCGATCCTCTATCTGAGCCGCTATATTCTGGAGCACAAACTGCAGTATTACGAAACCCTGGCCGGTGTCTCGCAGCAGGCCGACTGGAAAAGCTGGCTTCTCTATATGTTGCAGGCCGTGGAGTGGACCTCGCAACTCACCCTGCGCAAAGTAAATGATATCATCGCTTCCAAAGAGGAGATTTTAAGGGTGGTCCGCGAGCAGACCGGCATCCGCCGGCCCGGCGATTTGACCGAGGCGATATTCACCCAGCCCTATACCAAAGTTACACACCTTACGGACCAGGGATTGTATGCCGAAAATACGGCCCGCAACTACCTGAACGAACTTGCAGATCTGCAGATCCTCGAGAAACGCCAGATCAGGGGCCGGCACTATTATATCAATTCGGAGCTGGAGGAAATCCTGTCGTATTGAGATATTTTGGCAATCCCCTATTTCGGCTACGCGTACAAAAAATGAGCCCCGGCCGCCGTCGGGGAAGGGCATGAGCTCAGAGCTGTCGGAGTTCAAATAATGGGCCCGATCGCTGTCGGGAGGAATCGTTTTTCCCGCCGTCGGGAGGGAAAAATGAGCGCTTGGAGTTCACAATTATTTTATTGAAAATGTTATAAACTGGTATAAAGCAATAAATTGGATCAATGTTTGAGGTTTCAAAAAATAAAAAGGTGTTTTTCGTCGAATAATTTCTCGGTAAAAAATGCGGGCCAAAGAGAAAAACCCGTAAAAAAGGAATGCCGCAATCTACAGGAACTTTTCAAAAAACCGACCGGTATAATCATCACAACGTGTCATAAACCAGTAAAACCATGACAAATGGATTAAAATACAGTCTCATTGGCCTGCTCATCTTTTTGGTGGCCGGATTTCTGGCACTTACACTGTCGATCGACTCCATTGTCAAATCGAATATCGAGAAGATCGGCTCTGAAATGACCGGAACAGAGGTGGAGGTTGATAACGTCTCCATCTCACCCTTTTCGGGAGAGGGCACCATCCGTGGCTTTCGTGTTACCAATCCCGAAGGGTATACCACCGATCATGCCATAGAGATCGACGATTTCTTTATCCACCTTAACGTCTTTAGCCTCTTCTCAGACCGGATCGAAATCTATGAAATCCGCATCAACGGCCCGGCCGTTTACGTGGAGCAACAGCTTCGCGGCAACAATCTGCGCACCATTCTCAACAACATGAACGACTACACAGAAGCACAGCCGGCCGGGGCGGAGATGGTAATCGGCTATTTTCTCATGCAGGACGGGTCAGCCGATCTGCATACGGAGATCGGCGGTGAGCGGTCGGCCCGGGTGGAGATGTCAGCCATTGAGCTGCATGATGTCGGTACAGGCGGTGGCGGACAAGCCACGGAACAGGTGGTGAAACAGATTGCCGAGCGGGTTTTTGAACAGGCTCTTCAGGCTGCGATGCGCAGCGGAGCCGAGCAGATTGAGGATGCACTGAGGGATATATTTGATTAGCTTCTTTAGCCAATCCTGTCGTATTGAAGCGCTTTGAATATTGAATATCGGCTGAATTCAGAATTTGACGATTACTATAGTATCTCTAACCCCTGCTGTTTTGATACTGAGCAATACTATCCTTCATTTCATTTTGATGCCTTTTTTCGAGCATTTTAGGACATTGTTGGTGAAGGCATGTTGACTGTATGCGATGATTCTACTCTTGTTGCGATGATTCCAATCTTATTATGTATTCGGTCAAATGTCTGATGGAAACACTGATACACTCTAAGAAACGGCGCAGAAACTCATGAACCAATCAGGATGAGGCGAAATATTTCCGATAGACACTGTTCCAGAGAAAGAAGAACGCCAGCCCGGCGATGAGTCCGGCAATCGCATCGACGGTGTAGTGGATCGAGCCGTAGACCATCGAGAAGCCGATGCCGAGAATACAGACGGTCAGCAGGATTTGTATTTGCCTGCTCATCGGCCGGAGCAGCATGAAGACTCCGACACTCTGGCCGACATGGGAGCTGGGAAATGCGGCCCCATCCGGAGCGCCCACGTAAAAAAGAAAATCAATCACTCCTGCCAACACGCTCTTTTCATCAAAAAGGCCATCCCGGCAGTCGAGGGGCCCGATGACCGGGAACAGGATAAAAATCAGCACAAATGTCAGAAACATGCCCATATAGACAAAGGCAAATCGGGGGAAGTCTTCGGCCCGGTAGAGCCAAATCCAGATCAGGCTGCCCACCAGGATCGGGTAATAGGTCAGGTAAAAAAAATGAATAACCTCGACCCAAAACGGTTGCGGGATTAGCGCATGCAGGTGAAGGTGCGGGTTGGAGCCTAATAAATCGGCTTCCCAGTTCTTGACTTCGGCATCAAAAGTATTGCCTTCCCCATAAATCATGGGAATAAAATAACCCACATCATAATGAATGATGGCGAGAAGGATCACCGGGTAGATATACCGCATACCCTGAAGAAATCCGTTGGCCAGCTCCCGGGTTGCCAGCCACCAGATGAGCCCGGCAAAGAGCAGATGGAGCAAGCCGAAGGAAAAAGATTCCACACCTCTCCCCGAACCGGCGATCAGGATGCTTCCAAACACAACCAGGATGCCAATCGCCAGCTTGTCGCAGCTGTAGAGATCATGGCCGGTCATTGGTTTTTCAGAAATACCCCCAGTCTTCTGCATATTCAGGTGTTTTGAATGCTGCAAACTATATTAAGTGGTCACAAATGCCGCAAAAGCGCCTCAATAACCATTACAGTTTCTGCCATTCCAGGCAATCCTGGCATTTATCAATTCCTGTCATTTTCACCATTCATCAATTTCTACCATTCCTGGCATTTATCAATTCCTGGCATTTCTGTCATTTATCACTTCCTGGCATTTAACAGTAAGATGTGGGATTTAAGACAGATATAAAACTTTATTCGGGGGTTTGAGTCGAATGAACCGGTTCGCGGGCACGAAGCCCCCCGGCAATAGTTGATGGGGGTATGATACAAAAAAGTACTGCTTTCAAGACCGCCGGATAGGAGGCATGAAAATGCGGGTTAGTTTCCACATCAATGATTCCTATCTTTATCCGGAATTCCCCGAATGCGTGCAAATCGGTTCGCTTCATGAGGAAAAGGTGGGCACCGGGTGTACATATCCACCATCATTGACTGGAATAATGATTGTTAACGACCTTCAAAAACCTGGCTCAATTTAGTGATTGACAAGCAACATCTGAAGACAGCCTGGCAAAACTGGAAAGACAGTGTCCGCGCCAGACAGCTCAGGAAATATCTGCGCCGGTTCGTGGTGGCCATTATCATCGGCGTGGTCCTATACCAGCTCTTTGAAATCGGCTGGACAGAGGTGTTGCGTTCACTGCCAACCCACCCGCTGTTTTACATCCTCTTCGTCTTTATCTACATCACGCTGCCTTTGGGGGAGGTGTTTATCTACAGGCAGGTTTGGCCGGTCGGCCGGTTCAAATCATTCAAGGCATTTATCACCAAAAAATTCTACAACGATGAATTTATCGGCTATTCCGGCGAGTTTTATCTGTTTACCTGGGCCCGTAATAACCTGGACAGGGAGGATAAGGATATCTTCAGGAACATTCGCGACAACAACATTGTTTCGGCGGTAACATCCAACCTGGTCGCTCTTGTCCTGGTGGGTTTGCTCGTTTTTGCGGGGATTATCGATATAAGTGATCTTGCCGGGAATGTGAATGTCGTGTATGTGGCAACGGGAATCCTGGTTGCTATTTTTCTGGGGGCCATTATCGTCCAGTTTCGCAAATATCTGTTCAGCCTGCCACCCAAAAAGACACTTGTCATATTCTCCATTTACCTGACCCGCTTCATCATTCATCACGGGCTGCTGATTGCCCAGTGGGCTGTGGTTATTCCAGGGACACCTTTTTCTGTTTGGCTCACATTCGCTGCGACAATTATTGTGGTTAAACGCATTCCGTTCATCCCCAGCAAAGACCTGGTATTTATGTGGGCAGGCATTGAATTGTCGAGGATGCTGAACATGGCTACCGCTGCCGTTGCCGGGATGCTGCTGGTATCGAGTGCGCTCAGCAAAATCACCAATCTGATTCTGTTTTTGGTGATTTCTAATTACGACAAGAAGCCGGGACAACCCCGGCCCGGCCCGGAAAGGCCCGCAGAGTAGCTATCTGTTCATTGGTTATTGGGGGGCTCCGGCAAAAAAACCGGGGAATCTTTGACTTTTCCGGGTTCGCTGATGAAGCAAAATATTGGCTGGGATATATTCACTTTCCTTTATCCTGTCTGAATAAAATAATTGCCTGACTGATTTCGTATATTTGATGCAAATAGTACCTGATTTACTGACGGATAAATACGGGATGTAATGACCCTTCCATGAAAAGGAAGACATTGAAGCCTTCTAAAGGCATTATATACCATAAAATAGAATTTCGGGTATGATGGATGTTGATAATCATATAGATGCAGTAATTACCTGGGTTGATGGCAATGATCGGAGCCATCATGAAAAAAGGTTGAAAATCCTGAATAATGCAGTGAAACGGGAGAAAAATGACTTGCCTACCGGCCGGGACAATACCCGGTTTATCAACAATGGAGAATTGGAATACTGCATTGCATCGATCCGTAAATTTGCACCCTGGATCCGCACCATCCATTTGGTGACCGACAATCAGGTGCCGGTCTTTCTGACGCCTGAAGTACAAAAAAAAGAGCGCATCAATATTGTGGATCATACGGAGATTTTTAAATCCTATGAATGGGTGTTGCCGACGTTCAATTCACGCACCATTGAAACAGCTCTGTGGCGAATCCCGGATCTGGCCCCCCGGTTTATCTATTTCAATGACGATTTCATCATCACCAAAAAAGTAATGCTGGAGGATTTTTTTATCGGTGATAAAGTGATATTACGCGGCAGGTGGAGCACCATGGCTAATTATGGCCGGGTCAGGATGAAACTGAACAACATGGTCAGTGTTATTGCCAAAAAAGTGTTTGGCATCACCCGATCGATGCATTTGCTGCTTCAGATCCGGTCGGCAAAACTGGCCGGGTTCGACAGGCATTATTTCCGCGCCCCGCATGTACCGCATCCGATTCGAACGGACACATTGAAAGACTTTTTTAATGAGCATCCCTCCCTGTTTGAAGCCAATATCAAATATCGCTTCCGGAATATGGATCAATTCTCGTCCATCAACCTGGCCAATCACCTGGAAATCAAAAACGGACATGCCGTTCTCAGGGATGCCATTGACAACATCATGATCAATAGTGAGATGGATTTTTCAGCCACCATTCATAAAAAGCTGGAAAAAATGGATAAGCGTGAAGCCCGTTTTGTCTGCCTGCAGGGTTTTGAAAGTTTCAATGAAGATCACCGGGAAAGAATTACGGAGACCCTGGACCGGCTGTTTCAACCCAATAGGGTTTGACCTGCCAGTGTATTTACCGCAAAGATCGCCATGTGCACAACGGTCTGATTTTTATTTGAGAGGGCAGGGGGGTCATTTTTCCGTTCCCGACGGCTGCCGGGGATCATTTCCTCCCCCCGACTGCCACCATTCATGAAAAGCTCATCATTTGTACTCCGACAGCTGTCGGAGTACATATTTTCCCCACGAAGTGCTCATTTTTTGTACGCGCAGCGATATGCGGGTTTTTGGCGGGCACTATGCAGCTCACCACTCTTCAAGTTTATACTTTTCGATATTATGATTTTTGCCATCAAAGGAGTGAATCAGCTTTCGCGCGCCTGAAGGCCGGCCGGCTGCATCCCTTTCCAGCTCCACCGTTTCAAGGTGTATTGGACGGCCCCAAAGGTAATAGAGGTTTTCAAGAGCGCCCGATTCAAAGACAGGGTTGAGCTCCTGGCCGGTGAATTCATGTTTCAGGTAGAGCTCCCGGTTGTCTTTGTAATTACCATCTTCAATCGTAATGACCGGCGTTCCATAGAGGCTGAAATAACTTTTCAGCGTTCGCCTGATTTTTTCCGGATCATCCTCGGCAATCACCTGTTTGATCTCCCCGGTCTGCGGATCAATCTCTTCATTCCAGAGATAAATTTCGGCATCCCGGATAAAGGCCTCATCAAAAAACTCCTCAATCGCCATCCGGTCGGTGTAGTTTTTACGAACCTCAAAGATTTTCTCGATGCCCTTGTGAGCCTTCCGGTCAAAAGTGACCCATTTGTCCGGATCCTTGCTCTCGCGGAACTCCTTGCCATGCATGCCCCGGTCCCACCTGTAAACGAGGTCCTGGTAGAGCTTTAGCCCGACATTGTACCAGTTCAGCGTTTTGGTCTGTTCCCGGGTCACCTTGGAGTGAAACTTAGAATATTCGATATGTTCTTCCTGGGAGATCAGGTTCTCTTCGTACAACCGGCGCATGATGTGCAGGTGGACATAGGTGGCCCATCCCTCGTTGAGCAGCTTGCACCGCTTCTGAAACTCGAAAAACTTGGTCTGATCCCGGATGGTCGAAATAATGTCTTTTTGCCAGTCGGCCAGGGGTTTCGGGGATTTTTCGAGCACATACCGCAGGATGTCGTAACGGGGAATCGGCGGAGTCTTCTGCTGAAGCTCGCTGATCTCCTGTTTCAGCTGCTCGATTTCACTTTTATCCTTGTGAAACTCCCTTTTTTGAATGCTTCTGATTCTCGACTGTTTCATGTCGATGAGCCGCTCCCGGAGCGTCTCCTCATCCTCCTGCTCGCTGAGCAAATCGGGCGGCAGGTGCCAGCAGACGGAAAAGGCACTGTCGATGGTTTGCTCATACTCATCCAGCCCGTATTTTCTTTCATACCCCCGGAACCGGGTCTCGGCATTCCTGGCCTCCCGGGCCAGGTCCATATAATCGGCTGCACTTCGCATGTACTTGTTCTCCCGGTTGAAGTCCACATGGCCATAGACGTGGGCCATCACCAGGATGTTCAGGATCACCGGGTTGGTTTCGACCAGGAACGCCTTGGGAGGGTCGGAGTTCCAGACGGTTTCGTAGGGAATGCCGGCCCCGTGGTGCTCATAGATGGTCTTCTGCTTGTCGTAGTCCCTGCCGAAACTCCAGTGCGAAAAGTTGGTGGTAAACCTGTAAGCCATCGACTCAATCATCTTCCGGCTGGAGACGATCTCAAACTCCGTTTCGGTCGTGGTCAGGCCCATCTCTTCGGCGATTTTCCTGATCTCCTTCTCAATCTCATTTAGCCGCTTGATCTGTTCGTTGGTCATGCCTTCCACCTCTCCTTTTTTAGAAATTCCTGGATCGCGGGGAAAATGTGATCTTTATCCTTGATAACAATGCCCAGGAAAGGGTGATTCTTTTCCCCGACAATCACATTCAGATCATTTATTTCAACGGATCTCACCGGCAGTTCTTTTTCAAAAGCCCGCTTTAATCCCGATGAAAACGGCCGGCCGTCGAGCCGGATTTCGCCATACCCCATCATGTTCACTTTTACATCATTAATCAGTTTTTTTGTCTCATTCATCGTGGCTTCAACGTCCCAGTCTTCCCCGTCGGAAAAGTGAAACAGGTAGACGTTCCAGGATTTGGTGGGATAGTGCGACTCAATCATGCTGCGCGCCAGGCTGTAGGCTTCCGCACAGCGGGTTCCGCCGGTTTCCCCGGTTTTAAAGAACGAGTCTTCGTCAACAAGCCGGGCTTTGGCGTGGTGGACGATAAAGCGCACCTCCACGTGTTCGTAGATATTTTTCAGAAATTCATTGATCCAGAAAAGCATCGACCGGGCCAGGTACTTCTTGTCGGTGGTCATCGAGGCGGAAATATCCATCATGGCGAAGATGACCGCATTGGAGTGATAGGTTTTCTCCTCCTTGATGTCCATATACCGCAGGTCCTCGTTCGAGAGAATCGGGAACGGCTCAACTTCCTCGCATTGCGGCTTGATGCCGTCTTCGATCAGGCTGATCGCCTCACCCAGATTGCCATTGGCCTCCATGAGGGCAGTGAAACAGGTGAGCTCATCCTTTCCGGTTTCATCTTTCAGCGACTCCAGGTAGGCATAAAACCGCCCGATTCCCTGTTTGCTGGTACGTTTTTTCTCCAGCAATACGTTGGGCCCGGAACGCCGGATGCCCGAGATTTTATGGCCTGATATCGCCTCCAGTTTGGCCACATCCTCCTTCTCCTCCAGGTTGGGCAGCCCCAGGTCTTCGAGCATCATTTCGATGATCTCCTCGATATCCACTTCGCTTTCGATGTAATCCTCGCCGGGGACATTGCCCGGTTTACCCGGGTCCTGTCCGGTACCGGGCCGCCGGCCGATGACATCGCCTTTTTTACCCTTGCCCTGGCCGATGCCTGCCTGCGTATTTTCCCCGTTATCCTGCCGGTTGCCGGGTTTGAAGTCGGGAATCACAATCTCCTTGATAGGGATTTTCACCTTTTTGCCTTTCTTCCGGGTGATGATCGAACTTTCGGAAACGATCTTTTTGATCTCCTTTTTTACGACGTTCTTTTGCTTCTCCCGGTGACGCTTGGCATCCCGTTTGCCTTTTTCCTTGTATTCACTTCCTTTGCGTACAGGCATGGTTGAATTCCTCTGGTTGATGGCAAATGTGTTTCTGATGAAGATGCCGAGGATCCCTCTCCCTGAAAGTTTCCCCGAAAGTGAGACAAATTGAGTAATTCAGCACCTCAATCCGTACCCTCCCGACCGGCATTACGTCAGCCTTCCTTACCGATTCAATATCTCGGTCACCTTCTCGATCGCTTCTTTGGCGCAAACCTCGCAGAAATTCCTTTTCTTGATCAGGTTCTGGAAGATCTGTTCGCCTTTCTTCTGTTCGGAGTCCTCTTTGGCTCGGTCGGTCGAAAGGACGAGGTGAAGGTTGTCTTTGGCATCTTCAAGCACTTTGTCTTCGATCGCTTTTCTCAGCGGCCGGTAACTCTCCGGGCCAAATTCCTTCCGGTCGTTCTTCAGCTCCAGGATCTCTCCGCGGAAAATATCGGCTTCCTTCTCGGAGACCTGCATGAATTTTTCGACCGAGCGGAGGAACTTGTAGTCCGGCTCGAGCACTTCGTCGGTGACAGGATCGCGCTTGTAGCCGCTTCCGGAACCTTTTACATACTTTCTCTTGAGCTTTCTTGCGTACTCGGATTCACGGATATATTTCTCGAAAAGATCGTCGATCAGATCTCCATAGGTCTCCAGGTACGCCTTGGACACTTCTTCCATGATGATCTGTTCGAATTTCTCCATCACGCTGGAGCCTTCCCCGGAGGTGAGGCTGTCCATGAACGAATCGATCTCTTCGGCTTCATATCCCATCCGGTGGCGGAATACCCCTTTGAGCGCTTTAATTGAGTTCAAATGCGTGAGGCACCCTTTTTCGTCATCGATTTTGGCTAGAGCCTGGTTCAGGGCAGCCAGAACATCCCTGGATGAGACGCCAAACATTCCCTCCCGCTCAGCGATGTCGTCGGAGAATTGGCCTTCGTTGACGATCTCCCGCAAGTCGACCGGCTGCTGATCTTTATCAGTCAGATCGGCAAGCTCACCGTTATATGCTTCCAGTTTGGTCATTTTGTCCACACCCATGTCGGACTCTTTGATCCGGGTGAGGATGGCAAAGATGGCCGCCAGGCGGAAGACTTCCGGAGCAATGTGGATTTTCCCGAAATCATATTCCGACTCCTCTTCGACGAGTTTTTCATACACTCTCATTTCGTCATTGATCCTGAGCGGATAGGGGAACGGAACCGTGTAAATCCGGTCGTGAAGCGCCTCATGGGCACTGTTGGCCTTGAATTCCTTGTAACCGGTCAGATTGCAGTGGCCGATGACGACCGTATCAACAGAAATGTGGGGGAAACTGCTTCCGTAAACCTTTATTTCCTGCTCTTCGGCAACATTGATAAAAACCCACAGAAGCCGTTCGTCAATTCCTTTCTTTAAAAATTCCCTGCCTTCGGTAATTCCACGGTTACCGCGTTGCAGGGCTCCGTCCAGCCAGAATGCATTCGGGTGGTTGCGTCCATACTTCGGGTTGTTGGTGATGCCGATGTTTTCATGTCCTACCAGGTCGCCGACATCCTGGGTTTTCTCATCCGATGGCTCAAATGATCCGATACCATCCTGGGTCTGCGTGGAGAAGCGAAACCGTTCCACTTCCACCTGCCACCACATCTCCTTGCCGGTTTCCTTGTTGTAATACTGTCCGAACTCTTCTGAAAACAGGCTCATCCGGCAATGCGGGCAAAGCTCACCCTGAATTGGCGGGATGCCCAGCTCGTTTTCAATGGGCTCATCCACACCAAGCCTTTTGGCTCTTTCGGGATCCCAGTGATTTTTTCTGAGAAATCTGGGCAGGGCGTGGAGCGGATCTTCATTCATCGGGCACCCCTTGATCCGGTACAAAGGTCGCTCATTATAACTTTCCAGGGCCTTGATCAGGGTACGGACAAAAGTTGATTTACCACTGGCGGGTGGCCCGACAAGCAGCAGCACCTGTTTGGCAGTGGTCGCCCGTTTTGCACCGGCTTTGAAGTACTCGGCAATCTCTTCAACTGCTCTTTCTACCCCATAAAGCTCATTACAGATCAGGTTGTAACGATAATCAGCCTGAAGCAATTCTTTTTCCCTGTCTGAGAGTTCTTCCCTGCCGGCATTTTCAAACATTTCCCAAAGCCGGGCGGGTGCAGTCTGGGCAAGCTTCGGGTCATCCCGTACCAGGTCCAAATAATCTTTCAGGGTAATGACCGATTCTTTTTCGTCCTGGGCTTCTTTACTTTTTTTAACTATGTCATCAAAGTTTAAATTCTGTTTTCTATCCATGATGCTTCGTCTATAGGTTTGGATTTATCGATTGTAAAATCAATTAGAAAACAACCTGAAGTCACTCAAGCTCCGGCCAGACCGGTTAATCAGCTGTCGCCCAGCCTTCGCAGTGTTGTTTTAGCGGGGAGAGGTATTTGGTATGGCCTCTCGCGCCACCATCTACTATAACGCAAACTCCCCGACAATTCTTTTCTTCTTTTAAAACAAATCTGATTAGAAAATCAGTTCAAAGAGGGTAAAGTTAATTTATTCATTCAAAACCGGATCAATTCCCCGAGCCTCTGGGTCAGTAAGATGTACAAATTGAAATCAGATAGATACTCCGATGGCTCGGCCCCGGGATTGTTCAATCTATTTAGTAATACACTAACGAGGGGAGGAACCTGTAATTATCTGGAAAAAACGGGCAGGTGGGGTCATCCGGCAGATGGCCGTTCGTGCAAGGCAACCATTTCACCTGATTCACTGTATAGGCTGGAAAACTCATTGAATTCAATAACCAAACCGATCAGCCATGAAAAATTTTACATTCAACCTGTTTTTGTTCTCAGCATTCCTATCAATGGTCCTGATGGTTTTTACCGGATGCGATCTGAATGATAATGATGAGAATGGCGATGATTTCACCGGAAGTACTGAATCCTATGAGCTTCTGGAAGCCGGGGGGTCGGGCATCAGCGGAGTCGTTATCTTTGAGGAGCTTGAGGACGGATCAACCCTTGTTACCATTCAAGTTAACGGAACCGTATCCGGGGCTGAATATCCCGCCCATATCCACGACAATACCGTTGCTGAGGGGGGTGGGGTCGCTGTGCCATTCAACAATGTTGACGGGGCATCCGGCGTCAGCGAAACCGTGGTCAGCGAAGTGAACAACACATCCATTACATACGATGACCTGATTGCTTTTGATGGCTTTGTCAATATCCATGACCCGGATGATTCTTCGATCATTGTGGCTCACGGTGATATCGGCGGCAATGCACTGACGGGTGAATCGATTACCTATACCCTGGAAGAAGCCAATGAGTCCGGCATCAGCGGTACCGTAGTGTTTGAAGAACGCATCAACGGGAATACCCTGGCTACGATTGAGCTGACCGGCACTGTTGACGACGAATCCTATGCGGCTCATATTCACGAAAATTCCGTTGTACAAGGTGGGGGCGTTTCGGTTCCGCTGGCTAATGTTGACGGCACCACGGGCCTCAGCGAAACGAATATACGTGCCGCTCAGACTGACGGAAACCTGACTTACGATGCTCTGCTCAATTATGACGGCCATGTCAACGTGCACGATCCCGACGATCTGTCGATCCTTGTTGCCCAGGGTAATATCGGGGCCAACTATGGCGACGAACCGGGCAATGGTAACGATGATGACAATGGGAATGACGACAACGGCAACGATGATGATAACGGCAACGATTATTAACCCGTAACAGGTCGCCGGATCATGTTTTCAACCCCGGTATCCCGGTGTAAAGGAACTGGCTGGTATGTATCGATGAATCAGTGCAGGGATTAACCGACGCCTTGTGTAAGAGGTTAGATCATTCAGAAGTATAGCAGGGTGCTTTGGCTATTCATCATTCCTCATCCAGACCCTGGAGAATCGAACCCTCCAGGGTCTTTCTCTGCAATTCCTGGTTTTGGATTAAACTAAAACTGCTGCCAAAAAATAAAACTCCCGGTTATGAACATGTGTAATAAAACCAGATTTACGGCACTCATAACAGTAATAGCTCTGATGGCCATTTCCTGCGGTGATGATTCCGGAAACACTATTACCGGGCCGATTGAAGATGTCAGTTATTTGGACGATATTCAGATCATTTTCAACGGGACCTGCGGGGGAGCCGGATGTCATATTGACAGCTCTCAGAGCGGTGTCAATCTCAGCTCGTACGATGAAGTATTGAATAGTGTCGGCCAGCAGTACGGCCGGGAGATCGTCGAGCCCGGTAGCCCGGATGAAAGCCCGCTGGTTGACAAAATCGAGCCGAACCCCGAGCACGGCCAACGTATGCCGTTTGGCCGGGATCCGCTGAGCAATCAACAAATCGAACAAATCCGCGTCTGGATCGAAGAAGGCGCCATGGATAATTGAGGGCTTATTTAATAATCGAGGGTTATCCAAACGTATTGAAGCGCCATGCCTGTTATATTTCGATACGTTTTTGTCTCGAGTATTCCTGTCCGGAACCTGGTTTGTCGAATCATCAAGCCGTTACATTTCCGTTTCTGGCAAACAGTAACCCGAACCGGGCCTGATCGATCGTATTAATGAACAGCCCCCTTGCCGTGATGCCCTCCGCCGCTGACCGACTGCTTCTCAGCCCCGTCAACCATCACAAATAAATCCTCGTAGCCGTACCAGTACCTGACGTGGTTTCGTGTTGAGCCGTATTTTTGATATTATCTTCAACAGGATACGTTCATATCAGCCATGAAAATGTTCACTCAAACAGATGGCTGCCGGGCCGCCATTTACCGACCGTGGATTGACCGGCAGTGCATCATCGAGTCTTCATGCCAAGACGTTTGCGATCGACCGTTCGCATATTTTTATCGGATCTTTGAATTTTGATCCCCGTTCAGCTCAGTACAATACTGAGATGGGGTTTGTCATCAAAAGTGCAACCCTGGCCGGCCGGGCCGCTGAAGTGTTTGAAAACGATGTTCCGAATGCGGCCTATCGGCTGCAGCTCGATGAGTCCGGAAAACTTCAATGGATTAAACGGAAAGGCGATAAAGAGATTCTTCACCGAAAAGAGCCCGGGATGAGTTGGTATCAGGTCCTGGACATACGCACCCTGTCGAATCTGCCAATCGAAGGGATACTATGATTCGTCATGTCTTTCTTTGAATCATTCGGAATTTACCAGTGGTGGCTCCAAAAGAAAGTTGAAATGATACGATAGAAACGGGGCAGTTGATTCAGCAGGTATGCCACCAGGCAGTTTTGTATTTGCAACACTGCCGTGCAAAATAAAAAGATTGGATTTTTGCCATTTTTCCTTTTTTATAGTACCTGTTACAACGATAGAAATAACTAACCAAAATTATGAACCGGCAGCTGTTGAGCTTTATGTATTGCGGGTTCGAGAAAGGGGAGGAGTTAACAAATGGCAGAATTTTCTGAACTCTGGTTTTTAGGGATGTTATTGGCCGCGTTTGCCGGTGGAGCTTTTGGCAGTGTAATCGGTGCGTTGCCTGCATTTATTTTTACCGGGTTTCTGGTGATGGCCGGTGAGACGGCTGCAATTTTAAGCGGGGATTTTATCGGGCTGATGAATATGGGAGCTGCCGATTTGCAGTCCGACGCCATTACCGGCCAGATTGCATTCGGGCCGGTATTTGGTCCTCATATCAGTTTTGCAGCCGGTGCAGCTACGGCGGCTTATTCGGCGAAAAAAGGATACATGGATACCGGTTTCCCTTTTCATGAGGCGAAAAACATTGCCTATGCCCAGGGACCGAAGCCGGATGTGATATTCGTGGGTGGACTGTTTGGCATTCTCGGCTACTGGATCGCCACCTTGTCTGTAGCTTTCTCCCTGCCCTGGGATCCGATCGCTCTCGGTGTGGTTCTGTCGGCCGTGATCCACCGGGCGGTTTTCGGCTATTCAATCATCGGAAAAGCCAGGAAAGGGTATTTAAATATGAAACCGTTTGAACAGGAGGAACGCCGCGGGATGGATGCCGAAGAGGCCGATGAGAAAAACAAACCGGATTCCAAATCCAGGCTGTTGGTGGAGCCATGGCTGCCGCACCAATACAAATGGGCGGATGTGACCATGCTCGGTTTCGTGGTCGGGATCCTGGCGGCTTTTATCACCTATGAAACCGGCAGTGTTTTTCTGCCGTTTGGGATCAGTGCTGCTTCGCTGTTGTTCTTAAACCTTGGTGTGGCCAATATTCCGGTCACTCACCACATCTCCCTTGTAGCCAGTGCTGCCATGGTGGCCGCCACCGGGGGGGAGTATGCCGATCAGTCCCTTTCGCTGATGTTGTTGCTTGGATCGGGTTTTGGAATCATGTCAGCGCTGTTCGGAGAATGGGTTCAGCGGGTTTTCTACGCCCATGCCGATACCCATTTTGATCCGCCTGCCGCCGCTATTGTAATGGGGACGTTTGTGATCGCTATCCTGGCCCTGGCCGGCGTGTTTCCCTCAAGCTCATACGTACCGCTTCCATTTTAGCCCACTGACTCACTGACACACTGAAGCACTGGTTTGCTGTTACAACCCAAAAGCGAGAAAAGCGGCGATCACGGTTCCGGCGATAGCGGTGCCGTAGCAGAACGTGAAGATGAAAAGTTCCAGGTGTTTAAGCTGTAGTCCGTCGTACAGCGTATACCGGAAGCGATGTGCCCAGTGGAACAGAGAAAGAGAGATCAGGGCAAACAGATAAAGCCTGGAGACCGGGTGTTGAGCCAGCTCCAGCAGGCTCTCATAATCCGGGGCAGTGGCCCATCCGAGCGGTATGACTATTCCCATGATGAGTACATGCACCGGGATAAAAAAGGCCGATATCGTACCACCCGCTCCAAAGAGCGTCCACCAGAAAGGATCATTGGTTTTTTTGGTTGCCATAGTGAGTTACAAGTTTAAAAGTTCAAGTTGAGCGTAGCGAAATCCCGACTTACTGCCACTGCCACACCCCTCAAATTAAAGTGCTGAACGCACTTTAATTCTCTCCCTTCAATGGGAGATTTGTCTGTCATCCAATCAAGAGCCACGCAATGGCTGCCGACAATACAATCCACAAAGCGATATTGCCGGCAACGAGGGCGATTCCGGGCAGCCGTTTCTTTCCGACTTTAATGACGGTTGCTGTCGGAGCAAGTTTAAACCATGTGATGCTGTGAAAGATCACAAATACAAATATTACAACATGTAACCCAATGGAAAACGGCGTCTGAAAGAAAGCAAGCAGCGCTTCATAGGCTTCCGGGCCCCGGCCTAATGCACCCAGAATAATCATCAGGATCACGGCATAGGCCATCACAAAAATACTGGTCAATTCCCGCAGGATAAACGTTACATACGGCCTTTTCCGAACCCACCAGAAAATCGGCATCCTGGTGGAATACATCCTTGGTCTGAAGCGCTCATAATGCGGATTTCTATTGCTTTTGATATCGGATGTGATATAGGCTGAGTCTGACATAACAGGTGCAGTTTCGGGTTTCAGGTATCTGGTTTCAGGTTGTTAAGCCGTTCTAAAAAAGGTCGACAGATATAGCAAGTTTCAAGTTTCACGATGCTGGTTCAGCAATTGCACTGCAATTTTCCATCTTTCCTCACCAGGCGAAGCAGAGGGATTCCCGCTTCCGGTGAAATCGGGATCGCGGTTACTTGTTTTTCCAGGGCATTACGACCGACTCCCACCATTCGGCTGCACCGGTGACTTTGTATCGCTGAATGGCTTCGGCCGGATCAACCCCTTTCGGACATGCGACTGAACACTCGCCCACCAGCGTGCAGCTATAAATACCACCTTCTGCCAGGAGCTCTTCGTGTCGTTGTTTCTGGCCTTCATCCCGGCTGTCGTAATTATAGCGCTGGGCCAGGGCAATGGCCGCCGGACCCACAAATTCCGGCTCGAGGCCCACCACCGGGCAGGCCGAATAACACAACATACAGTTGATGCACATGCTGTATTGTGCATATTCATCTTTCTGATCCGGAGTCTGTTTGTATTCCCCTTCCGAGACCGGTTTCACTTCATCGGTGATCAGCCAGGGTTTCACCCGTCTCAGGTTGTCAATAAAGCCATCGGTGTTGACCACCAGGTCCCGGATAACGCCGAAGTAGTTAAGCGGCGCAATTCGAATCGGCCCGGGCATGTAATCCTCCAAAAACTTTGCACACGTCAGAACAGGCTCATCATTGATCATCATGCCACAGCTGCCGCACACCCCCATCCGGCACGACCAGCGAAAAGACAACGTGCCGTCGATATTGTCTTTGATATAGTTGAGTGCATCCAGAATTACCCACTTTTTGTTAAACGGAACATCATATTCCTGGTAAAAGGGATCCGGCTGCTTTTCCGGTATATATCGTTGAACCTGAAGTTTGACTGTTGTTGACATATCGGATTATGATTACGGGTTTTAGTTCGCGAGTTCAAGGTCGAAAGTTGAAGGTTTCTGTGAAAACAAAATTCGCGTTGAACCGCGTCTTGTAAAAAAGTTAATAAACCATAAACAGTTGATTTTAATTA
Organism: Balneolaceae bacterium; assembly: GCA_007118695.1. Lineage (GTDB taxonomy): Bacteria > Bacteroidota > Rhodothermia > Balneolales > Balneolaceae > SKRC01. The sequence goes on from SKRC01000010.1 coordinate 23,630, forward strand.
ATATATACGATTCATTTACATTAAACTGCAACTGCAACTGC
>SKRC01000259.1 GCA_007118695.1 Balneolaceae bacterium
GCAGAGATCAAATCCAAACACTCCAAAACAGATTCGAAGTATGGGTTTGCATGACAAGTGAACATTTTTGTCATGTTATTTCATTATATTATTGGCTAATCATCACCTGGTTATAAAGATTCACATGCAGATTTCAGATCCTGAAGCCAGTTGTCCAGAGATTGTTTCAGCTTTCCGGAACTGAATATGAAACGGGCTATGAAACCCTCCATGGATTCCGCAGTTCGGACAATCGTCGAATGATCACCGTTACTTCTAAGATGCCACGTGTCATTCGCGCTGACGCCAAACACCCGGCCGGTCCAGGCCAGTTCTTGCATCGGTTGAACATGCTGAATGACGGACCGGATCTTGATCCCTTTATTCTTCCAGGTGAATTCGGTGCCTTTGGTCAACTCTTCGGTTATGGAAGCGTCCGAAACGTCATGGAGCCACATCGGCCATCGGCTGATGTCACTGAGCAGTTCCCAAACCACATTGGCCGGTGCATGGATGGCAATCTCGGATTCGGCCTTGATCGGTGCGTTTTGGTTAATTTCCATTGAAGTACTCATCGTTCAACTATTTTTGGATTAATGTATCTGTGTTTCAGAGGTTTGAATTAGAACGTCCATCCCACATGCACGGTCGGAAACGGCCGGATCGATGACTGCTCAAATGCTTGACCATCTATTACTATATCATCGGCATTGAAGAGATAACTGAGGCCGAACCAGGGTTTTACAAACAGGTTTTTTGTGATGCCGATTTTGTACCCGATGTTGATCCCGGCCCCAAATTGTGTGACCGAAGTCTCATTTCCTGTTTCTTCCAGACGTACTCTTGAGGAGGTCAGGTCCATACCAAATCCGGTATACAAACCTTTCTCTGTACCCTTGAAATAGTAGTCTGCCTTTGCACCGGCACCCCACATATAGTTATTGAATCCGTCATTACCGTGGAAAGATTCGGGCACTTCAATTCCGAATACCCCAATGTCGTAGCGGATATGATCGGTGTTCAACCCTGCGTGAATAGAGAACCCCTTCAGTACATAAGCGATTGGGTCTATATCAATGTCGATGGATTGTGATTGTACATTTTGAAAGTTTATGATTAGTAGAAATGAAATAAAGCTGATTTTAAGTATTGTTCTTATGTGATTCATGATTCGTGGTCCGTTTTAGGGTTGGTTTGAATCCGGAGTTAACCGGATGGTTTCTGAACCACGATACGGAGCGGAGAGAGGCCAATCGTCCGATTATCCTGAACGGACGTCCGGTTTCGGGGAAGTCGAACCAATTTGGTAAAACCGGACGTCAGTTTTACAATTGTTGCTTTTTGTATTCTGAAGGGGTGAGGCCGGTACTCTTGCGAAATGCCGTATTGAATGAGCTTTTTGAGTTAAAGCCGGCATCCATGGCCAGGGAGAGTATGGTGAATTTATTCTGTTCCGGTTGGGACAGGCGGCCACAGATCTCTTTAACCCTGTATTCATTTACAAAATCAAAAAAATTCAATCCCAGGCGGCCGTTGATGATTCTTGAAAGCAGATATTGTGGTATACCGGTTTGAGACGAAAGTTGTGCAAGCGAGAGGTCGCTGTTTCGATAGAGCTGCTCTTCCTCCATGGTTTTTTGCAGTTTTTCCAGCAGTCTTTTCTCTTCTCTGATGTACTGAGTATCTGTTTTTATTTCGGGATTAAACTCAAGATCACCCCAAAAGTATTTCCAGACTGACGTATACACCCATGCGGGATAATCCCGGTCTCCAAAAATACGGGGAGTGATAAGGGACCGATATCCCAAACCATACACAATGCCAGCCATAACAAAGCCGATCATGTAGTTTGCAAGCAGTGTTTCCATAATTTCAGCTGCAGACAAACTGAATAAAACAAGTGCCAAAGTACCACACATCAGCATGACAGATGTCAGGTTTCGGATCCACCCAAGATCCGTTTCAGTCAGGTCGGTTTTAAGAGCTGAAATTTTCTGGGGATGCCGGATGAGCAAAAGATAAACCCAGCCCAGGTACCCTAACAAGTGGATAACCATCAGCAGGTTGATCCATGCATCTGTTTGTGTTGTGGTCATTGAAACTTCCACCCAGAATATTTTCTCTTCGGCTGAAGAGAAATAAAACGGCAGCAACGCCACTGCATAGATCACAAATGGAATAAGGTGCAGGTATTGGATAGACGGAACATGACCGATGCGGATGGCTGTCATATAAAAAAGCAGGGCAGGCCCGAGGAGTAAAAGAAACGGTGCGCCGATCCTGATCAAATGAGGTGCTGAACTGTAGAGTCCGGTTGCTCCAAGCCCGATTCCAAGTATGATGACACTGAAGGCCAATATGAAGAGTGAAAGAGACCTGTTCGGGATTTTGTTTTCAACGGGATAGGCTCTAAGAATTACCGCAAGAAAAAGTCCCTGGGCACCTGCGACGAGATGTATGTACCCGATGATGTTTATCCACTGTTCTTCAGCCATGGCGGGAATATAGCTTTTTATATGAATCGGTGTATTTTTATCGAAAGTTAAAAGAAATGACAGATCATCCATCCCATACCGTTTCAAACGCTCTCATCGACTATCGTCTCCAAATCGCTGAACGATTAAACGGTAATCGTGACAAAATTCTAAACAGAGCAGGGGTTCGTTTTGTTGAAATAAATGATTTATCCGGAGGTATTTCACTTGAGAAGGAAAGACGCCTCTGGCGGGCTATGAAAGAAGAAACAGCCCGGGAGGACATCGGTCTTCAATGCGGACTACACTTCCCGGTGCATTCGATGGGAATGATCGGTTATGTGATGATGAACGCCTCTTCGATGAAAAAGGCGATGGAACACTTCTGCCGGTTTCAGAAAATGGTGGGTGATTCGATGGGTATGCGCCTGGAAGAGAAGCACCACTATACCACCTGTCATATTGACCTCTGGTCTCCGTGGCACGACGAACTGCGTTACACGACCGATCTTTTTATTGCAGCAACCTTGTCCTGGATCCGGACCAATAGTTCCTCACAACCATCTCCATTAAGAGTTGGATTTCATTTTCGAAGGCCGGCCAATATGGAAGATTATATCAAAGTATTTCATCCTGCTCAGGTCGAGTTCAGCTGCGATACCAGTTTCCTGATCTATGAATCTACCGATCTGGATGCACCCATCATCAGCTCCAATCGTGAGTTGTTCGGATATTTTTATAACCAGCTTGAAACTCTTTACGATGAGTATGAAGGCAAAAATACCGTTCGTTGGAAGGTGAAGCAGCTCATCCTTGAACAGATGCTGGGCGAGCCGCCGGAAGTGGAGAAGATCGCCTCCCAGCTTCTGATGAGTGTGCGTTCTCTGCAAAAAACCCTGAAAGCCGAAAACACCTCTTTCCGCGAGCTGCTTCAGGAAGTGCGGAAAGAGGTAGCCTGCGACCACCTTGAAAAAGGTGAGCTTTTGGTTTCCGAAATCGCCTATCTGCTTGGATTTTCGGACGTAGCGGTGTTTTCGAGGAATTTTAAAAAGTGGACGGGTGTTTCTGCTACGGATTGGAAATCCTTGGGAAAAGACAGCTCATGATCTCTGATGTAAGATTGATGATTACCCGATCGCAGAACTGATCCAAAATAGATCAAAGATCTGCAATCGAGTAATTTGAGATCAGAAATCAGAACCGAAATCCCACCACCCCATTTGTTGTTCCGTATGTCCAATTGTCATCACCGACGCCATTCACCTCAACGCGGGAGGTGGAGAACGAGTGGGTCAGTTCAAAACTCCAGCTTGGGCTGAACTCCCAGGAGAGGCCGAGGGAGGCCCCGGCACCGATCCCGAACTGGTGGAAAAACTCCTGCTGTCCGGAGTCGTTTTTGAAACGGTTCTTGGTGAAGACACTGGCAATGCCTGCATCTCCTTTGAGGGCAATGCGTCCCGAATCTGTCAGATAATATTTCCATGCTCCTCCGAACAGGATAGAGTTGAAGAAGTAACCTTCCTCATATCCGCCGGACGATGGTGTTGACCCGGTAAGACTGCTGGTGAAAGAGGCCCCGAGCATCAGCCTATCCGCAAAGGAGACCGGCCGGTAGAACCCGATTTGTGCCGCCCAGCCGAACAGTGCGGGGTAACTGCCAACGGATCTTCGGTTGCCGCTGCCGTCTTCAAAATAGCTGTGGGACTGATCACGAACCGATTTGGAATCCATCAGTTCCATACCTCCGTGAAGCACCGGAAGGCTAAGGCCGAAGGAGGCATAGACCTGTGTTTGTTCCCATGGTTTTGAATTCTGGGATTCAGATTGCGCCATTGCGGCTGATCCGGCCATGAGAAGGATCAACACGGTGGCAGCAACTTTCATTGATTTCCCGGCAAACAGTTTTCGGGAGAGTGCCCGGAGTCCCGGCGCCCAGTAGATACCGGCCACCACTCCGAAAAGAATCGCGTTGTTTCCGATGAAAGGAATCAGAGCCCCGATGGCGGCAATCAGAACCGGAAAGAGGACGATAGCGGTGTTGTCGGTCAAAAAGTCGAGCCAGAATCGGGAGCGGCTCTTCTTTTTCTCAGTCTGTGCCGGTTCAACCCGGTGAGTCCGGAACCACTCCACCGTTTCACAGATGGCATCTTCGAGAGGTGTCTCTTCGAATCCGGGCACGAGGGTTTGAAACCGGCTGTCGTCAAGCAGGATGGTGTTACGATATTTGTACTCCAGCTCCTGCACTTTTCCAAGTGCCGGTTTGATGAAGCCGAGAGTGTGGATCATTCGGCTTCCGAGTACTTTTGTTTTGGATTGGGTGCCGGCAACTCTGCGAACCTGGCTGAAGAAAGTGTCCATCGAGTGCACTTCTGACCCGGCGTAATGAACGGTTTCGAACGAGTGCTTCGGATTCCGTTCCATCAGTTCACTGACAGCACGTCCGGCATCCATGTTCCAGACCATCTGCTGTGGTACATCAGCAGTGTAGAGACAGGGGATGGGCTTATTGTTGATCGCGTTCTCAAATACGGATGCAAATGCCGCGTTGGTCACATTCACGCCCCATACTTCCGGCAGTCGAACTACCAAAGTTTTCATTTTTCCCGTTCGGACAGCCTGTTCAAGCTGGAGTTCAAGCTTAACTCGAAGTTTGCCAAGCTTCGATTCGGGCTTGAACGGTGTGAGTTCGGTAGCCGGTTCCGTAATGGTTCCGTAGTTATAGATATTTCCCGGAAAGACGACTGTGGTGCCCGATTTTGATGCGGCTTCGATGATCTTTCGGGTGGTCAGTGGCATAAACTCTTCCCAGTATTCGTAGGAGGCGTTCAGTCCGTGGAAGATGTGCGTTTTGCCTTCGGCAAGGCGGTTCAGAAGTGATGAGTCGAGTGCATCCCCTTCGATCACTTCCAAAAGGGGAAGGTTGCCAAAAAGGTCGTATGCCTTTTTAACATCGCGAACGAGAATGGTTACAGGGTTCTTCTTGTCCAGTTGTGCTTTGGCCACGGCGTATCCGATGCCGCCGGTGGCTCCGAGTATCAGTGTGTTCGTTTTCATGGTTTTGTGGGTTGGGTTGTTGTTGAATGAACTGCACCCAACCTACGCCAATATATTTACCCCGGTTTGACCGTTTGCGCCTAAGAGTTGACCATTTGCGTAAATAATTTGATCATAGGCGAAATACAGGAAAGATTAAAAGCTGTGAAGGAGTTATAGTAACAAATGGTATAGAGGAATTTGGGTTTTTTGCAGAATTACATGAGTACAAAATCCCGGAAATTATCTCTCGAAATTCCTTTTACTTTAGCCTGATAGGTTTCTTTGAACGTAGACGGGAATCGAATAGTCCGTATTGGATTCAATTTAAATTCATACCCGAAAATTTTTCCGTCTCTTTCCTCCACGTAGTCGACTTCTTGCTTTTGTTTTGTGCGCCAAAAGTAGATTTGATACCTTCGTTTTTGGTATCGTAATTGTTTGATGCGTTCACTGATCAGAAAATTTTCCCAAAGAGCACCTACATCGTTTCTGATTGATACCGGCTGCATGGCGCCGACTACTGCATTTCTTATGCCGTTGTCATAGAAATAAATCTTGCTGTTCTTTTTAATCTCATTGCGAAGATTCCGGCTGAAAGCGGGAAGACGGAACAATACATACGCTTTTTCAAGAATATCGATATAGCTTCTTACCGTTTTGGGATCGAGTCCGACCAGATCACCTATTTCCTTGAAAACGACTTCCTGGCCAACCTGGTACGCCAGAGACTGTACAAGTTTCTGAATAACTTCGGGTTTTCGAATTCCGGCATAATTGAGAATGTCTTTATAAAGATAGCTGTCCATCAATTCAAAAAGAATCTGCTGCTTTTCAACCGGATGAGTCAGAACATCCGGATAGAATCCGTACACAAGCCTGTTCTCAAGGTCTTACTCGACTTTCAGATAACCCGCGTGGTTTTGCCATTCCTCCCAGCTTATCGGCAACAGTTCATAGCTCCATTTTCGTCCTGTCAGGGGTTCATTCATATTACCGCTCAGATCAAATGAAGAGGAGCCGCTGAGAATAAGCTGCTTATTTTTAAACTGATCGGTTATGATTTTTGATGTCAGCCCGATACCGGGAATTCGTTGTGCTTCATCGATAAATATTATTGGGGGGGTACCAAGGATCACCCGCAGTTCCTCCGTGTTGGGTTCTTCGAGAACTTTCCGAACAGCCGGGTCGTCACCGTCAAAAAACCGATAATCGTACCCCGACTCTTTTAAAACCTGCCTGATCAGTGTAGTTTTTCCCGATTGCCATGGTCCAACCAACAGAATTGCCTTTCCTTTAAAAAGCTTATTCTCAATCTGTTCTTGTAATGTTCTTTTGATCATATAGCACGATTTTACGTTAAATATATAATCCCGTTATTTAATTGTACCGGCTTTCCTTATAAACAGAACCCTTTGCCAACGACAGCAACAGTCTAAACCGGGAATTTTACCGTGAACTGCTCTATATCCTTGGACTCGAAGAAACCAAATAGGGAAATACCCGGTACATCCAGCGGGCTTCGGAAGAAAATCGAAACCGGGGTTCCCTGATCGAGAATACCATCCACATTCTGGATGTCGAAGATCACCATTCTACCTTGAAATGCTCATTAAGCAATTACGGTTCCAACCGGGTATTGTTTCTAAAACTGCTGGAAGCACAACTCTTCCGGTATCACCGTCAGGATAAAAACCTCAAATTCCTGAATTATGAAACCATTAAGTACAGCTGTCTTTTTTTGGGTAATATATTGCTTTTACACGTGTTATAAATTATACTAACACGTGTTATCTTAATTAAGCTTAGAAACCATGAAAACAAAGCTCACACTTACCATTGAAGAATCGGTGAAAGACCGGGCCAAGGAGTTTGCCAAACGCCACGATACGAGCGTCTCTGATATGGTGGAAAAATTCCTGCACATTGCCACACAAGAAGAGGGATGGCATCCGGAGCCGGGTTCGGTTACCGAATCCCTGATGGGTTCGGTCGAACTGCCAAAGGAATTTGAGGGGATGGATTACAAACAGATTAAGGAAAAAATCTTGATTGAAAAATATGCCAAATAAACTCCTGATTGATGTCAACGTCTGTCTGGACTTGCTGCTGAAACGAAATCCACATTTACAACCTGCTGCACAGATTTTTGAAGCCTCTGAAAAAGGAAAAATACAGGGCATTGTGTCGGCCATATCCTTCGACACCATGTTTTACATCATGCGGCAATCCCTGTCAGCGCAGCAGGCAACTAAAAAGCTCAAGGATCTATCATCAATCATCCAGGTTGGAGCTGTTGATGGTTCAGTCATTGCTTCTGCTCTGAACGACGGATGGAACGACCTGGAAGATGCTATTCAGGCAGCCACTGCGTCTCATGCTTCTTGTGATGCGGTGATCACCAGGAACATCAAAGATTTTAAACGGGGCAGAATTCCGGCTTTTTCACC
>SKRC01000282.1 GCA_007118695.1 Balneolaceae bacterium
CATATTCAACTTGCCGCATGCCAAAATGATCAGTCCGCTTTCGAAGTTGCCGGTGAAGGGGTTTTTACCAAAAACCTGCTGGATGTTCTGAAACGATCTGAAGGTGCCGTTACCTATTTCGACCTGCAAAGCCGGCTTCAGAACTACTTGAAAAACCGATTCGACCAAACCCCCAGGGTCTATATTACCGGGGATGATGAAAGCGGGCTATTCGAAGGCTTCTTAAAAAAAGATGTGGAAAGCAAACCCCTCTACGGCAATATAAACTACAATGCGGATCTTGGCTGGATCATGGATATCGGCGCCCTGTATGGAATCTCTTCCCGGGCTTCTTCTCTAAAGGTTCGTACATCTGATGAAAAACGGGAATACACAGCCAAAATAACACAGGTGTATCCCACCTACACCCGGCTCGCTTTTGAACAAACGGATAATGGACATGCTCTGGCAGATAAAAACCAGCCCGATCCCGGCGATTCGCTCAAGGGGTTTCCTACCGATTATTTTTCCGCTCCCCTGGGCGTCTATCTTGCGTTTGACAACGAATCAATCCGGGAGCAGATGTCGGAAATGATATCAGACGATCAAAGCGGCCTTCATGCCGTTTCTGCAGCTTACGAAGCCGATTATTGTGTCCAGCATTCCGATGGCCGGCTCTTTATCACGCGGCCGGGGACTCCTGATGTCCCGGTCATATTACCGAGGAAATATGAGTCGGAAAACGACCTGCGGGTTATCCGCGGCTACCTGTTTCATCTGTCTCAGTATGAATTTGTACGGAACCTGCACAATCCCAATTCCTATCTGTTTGGGTCCGACCCGGTTGCCGTCAACATTCTGAAGCAAACTCCGGGGCAGGGAGAGGAACCGGTCCCGGTCAGACAGGGAGAGGTACACCTGGAATATGAACGGAAAAACGACAATGATTGGGGTGGACAGATCAGAATTTCCCTCAAAAACAATACAGACCAAAAACTGTTCTGCGCCCTGCTCTACCTTTCTTTTAATTTTGGCGTACAGACAAAACTGCTGAAAGAGGTTGTCACAGGTCTTGAACCCAACCGCGAGGCCTGGGCACTGGATGGAGCATCAATCGGCCTGAAACCGGAAGAAGAACTTCAGAAATACAACTACCGGGAAAGCATCAGTTATTTAAAACTGATTGTGAGTACCAGTGATTTCAAACAGCAAGCCACAAGATTCGAATTGCCGCCGCTGCCGAAACCAACCGCCTCGAAACCCGCAGCAACCCGCGGCCTGGAACTGGACAGCTATAATCCCGGAAATATTGAAGACTGGACAACCCGCCTGGTAACCCTCAAAATCAAGAATCCGTTGTACAGGGAATGAAATGCCTGGCACGCAATTACCGGCAGAGTTGCTGAAGTGTTGATGGATCCGGATCGCCAGTGGATCAGTAGAAGAATTTCCATGCCAAAATGATAACAACCAGTGTCGTGTCAACCATTCGATGTGGGGTAAGTCGCAGGGATTTTTGCTCCTGGCAATGCGGAAAATATGAGCATAGCCGTAGCTACGTGAATATTTTTTAAAGCAGCCATGAGTAAAAAGAATCCCGACAAAGGTCGGGAGCCCCGCATAAGCATGGTTGACACGACACTAGTTATGCCACTGCCAGGCTCCAGACTCTATGACCCATGCCCCTGACTGTACTTTTGGATTTGCAGCCGGTCTTTGATCTGCTTGACCTTCGTGTTGTTCTCCGCCCCCGGAAAGGCATTAAAATAGTCGAGACACTGCTGAATCTTCTGCTGAAGTGTGAGATTTTTATTGAATTCAGCCAAACGGATCTGGTTCAGGGCGATATGATCCAGCCGTTTCATTTCCTGGCGGGCCTGTTCCACGAACCGGCTCTCCGGAAACGCCTCAATAAATTTCAAATAGTCTACATAACGGTCCTTCTCTTTTGCTTCATTCCATAACTCTTTCTCTTTTTCATCGAATTCCTGTTTTGTGGAGTCCACATCGTTCCCCCTCTGCCTCTGCTTCGGCCTCGCTTCTTTTCCACTCCGCTCTTTAATAATTTTCTCGGCTTTTTTTGCATACTTCCCATCCGGGTAATACGCCAGGTACTCATGATACGCCGACAGTTTGTCGAGACGCCGGGCCTTCTCCCAAAACTCCTCCTCCTCTATCGACTTGATCTTTTTTATCGCCTGCTGTATATATTTCCCATCTGGACGGTATTTATTTAAATACTCCGAGTAACCGGCAATCGACTCCTCTTCTTCGGCTTCAAGCCAGGCATACTCCTCTTTGGCTTCTTGCAGGTGTTCGCTCTCCGGAAATTGTCCCATAAAATTTTTGTACGCTTCCATCGTGTGATCCTGCCGCACACCGGCCCAGATTTCAGCTTCACTCATCTTCAGGTAAAAGACAAAATCGCCACCCTGGTCATCGGCATTGATCAGCCTGGCGTCCTTGGGCGTCTGCTGCGCTTCCTTCTCCAGGTACTCGGTCACATCAAGTATCAGTTTGGATGCGCGAATGTATTTGTTGCTATTGTTATTGAGATGATAAAGGATCCCCCTGGAAAACGGGCTGTTGCCGCCCTCGTTTCCGTCGCTCACCACCTCATTGCCGCCGGAGGTAAAAACCCTCCGGGATTTATAGCGCTCCGATCGGGGAGTCGCACGTATCTGGGTGATTAACGTACCTGAAAAACAGGAATCGATGATTAAAAACGTATGCAGGGAATTGATTCGTTTCAATCGGTCGACAACAACGGCTGTATTGATAAATTCATGCTCATACTCTTCGCCTATTTGTGCATCTACAGGAATCCAGTATCCGGTATCGGTCACTTCGTCATAATGGCCGTGCCCTGAAAAATAGATCACCAGGTTGTCATCCTCGGTGATTTTACTCACCAGTTGCCGAAAACCCGACATGATATTCTTGACCGTAGCCTCCTGATCTTTCAGTTTAATTACATCGTCCTGCTCAAACTGATACCGCTCCGTAACGACGTTAATAAAATCTTCCACATCCTTTACTGCCGTCTGAAGCGGCGGCCAGTGCTTGTATTTATCAATACCGATTGTATACAGGTAATTCTTTCCCTTAAAGCCCCATTGGCTTTCGATATTCTCCAGATCAAGCCCTCTGGTTCTTTCCTTTGCCATAATATCGGTGACTTACTGTGATTTACTGGCCTGAAGCCGCAATAACGACGTCAGCCAGTTTTCATATCGCCGTTCAAATTCTTCCATCTCAACCCTGTTCAACCAAATGAAATAGGGAAAAATATGCGCCGGAAGTTCTTTGCTGATCGCTCGTTCCACCCGGTTCTTTCGGCCGTTCCACAACGGGTACCAGTCGGGCAACACAACCGATAACTGGAATGAATACGGCTCATAGTGAAATCTGTCAGCCCGTATCTGTTTAACTGACGAACTCTCGTCAGATTTTACCGCATTGCGGTATTTCTTAATATATATCTCTTCCAGGTAAGTAAACAAATCTTCCGCATCCCGGTTGAATTGTTTGATATTGCTATGACTGCCAGGGCTTTTGGCAAGCAGAATATGTTCCACCAGGTAAAAACCGGCCGGATCCATCCCTTTGGCCTCTGTCAATCGAATATGACGGAGTTCATCGTTATTCACGCCGGTCAGCCGGTACACTCTTTTCTGAAATCCCGATAGCAGGTCTGTATCCCAGATCTCTTTATTATCCGGTGTAATCGGGATTCCCAGCCCCCGTTCCCGTGTGATCAGCGGAATATCACTGAGTAGTTGCATCTTCTTCTCCGCTATGCGTTCCAGGCTATCGGCATCCGATTCCCCTGAAGCAACCGGAATGAATCGGGTTGAAAAACGCGCCAGCAGATGATCCAGGATTTTATTTTTCTGAACCAACCGTGCCCGGCGGTCAACAGGCAACTCGTCAGCATCACCCGACAGCGCAAGGTCTGGCACTTCTTCCTTGAACGTTTCCAGACCGGGGTGGGCTGATACGGCCGGCTGCGAGACACTCAGCAAATCATTAAAACGGCTGAGTTTGTCCAGGTACTCGATAAAAATGCGTTCATAAAACGCCAGGTACGATTTCATTTGCCTGACGGAAAGCCTCAACTTTTCGGATGCACTTTCCGTCAACTGCCCCTCTTCCAGGTTATAATTATTCGGAAAGTCGTTCTGAATGGAATCGTATTGGCGCAAAGCTTCAAAAAAATCTTCATCAAGCACGGCTGGCTTTCTTCTGACGAGCTCCCTCTCCCTCTCCATTTCCATTTCCTGAATTTGGGAAGAAAAACCAAAAAACTGATGGGGGCTGAAACTCCGGGCAGCATCAGACTCATCCGCTTTCTCCACAACCCCGGATCGAATAAATGTTACAGTAGATTTTTCACGTCCGATTCTCGGAACATAGTGTGAGAATCGCTGCAGGTGAATGCACTCAAAAGAGCTCTCATCTTCTACCATGATGGTGGGAATCCCGTCAATAAACAGGTTCATATTGCGGATAGCGGCCGCTTCAACACCTTCAATCCTGACCACTTCCTTGATGATGTTCGAGGCGTACAAGACATTCCTTTGTGAGCGCTGCTCCGGTTTTTTCGACCGCCGCAGCATCTGAAGCAAAAAAGCATCCAGGCGGTCATACACCCGGTGCATCATCCGGCCGGCCGAATCCGCATCATCATGGAGAAGTACTTCCAGTTCGATTTTCACTTCCTGTACATTGACGATTCTCAGCGCTACAAAATCCTCGCACAGGTTTCGGTAAGGCATAAGCTTGTGTTGAATGTCGGTGAGTAATTCCGACTTGTAATGCTCCTTCTCGAGGTTTTCATCGATCGTTTCAAGAAATTCCGGACTTTCCAGGTGCTCGATAATGGCGTCCTTGTGAGAATCCAGCGGCTCGCGTTCATCCGCCGGCTTATTCCCGGGATTCACGGTCACGCGAACATTGCACCGAATCTTATCGCTTGCCTCTTGATCACGAAAAACGACTTCAAGTACCATCGATACCTGGCAGTTTGACTCTTCGAATACAAAGAAATTGTCCGGGGTTTCCTCATCCAGCTTACAGCTTTTCACTTCCCCAATGGCCATCCAGTTCATCCGCTGGTTTTTCTCATCAAAAACGTTGACTTCCAGAACAGCATCAATCTCTTCGGAGAAAGTTTGAATCACATCCGTATTGAGATCTCCGTGGGGATCTTCCGGATCCAGCATGACCACAATTTCATACCCGCCGCGAACCGGCCCCGCCGTATGCAGCAGCGTGTAATCCTCAAACCAGGCACTCAGCACTTTTTCATGATTTTTTTCGATGAACAGTTCAAAATCGCCCCGGCTCAGAGGTAATGAGTATATCATCTCATCCTGACTGAAAAAATGACGCCTTATCAATCCGGAATTGGCCGCTTCTCCCGAATCTAAAGCTTCCTTCAGCAGATTCACCCTGTAGCCCATATCCGTTAATGCGTAACACAGAACCTCCAGAATGGTCACGCCCGGATCATGCAGGTTGTAGTCGGTCCATAACTGTCCGGACAGTTTCTGTATATATTCAATACCTTCCTCTCTCATCCGCTCAAAGTCGAGCGAAGGATCTTCGGGTGGCCGTTTTGATATGCTTTTAGTGTATTCCATCAACTCATTCCCTCGGGGTAAATATACATCCGGCGGTTCCGAAGCTGTGCTCCAGCATATCACCCTTCTGTTTTGATATATCCAACTGGTCGGAAACAGCGATCTCCGACTCTATATTATAATACACGACGATATCGATGCCAATTCCTTTCCACTGCCTGACCGATTTTCCGGCTTTGAATTCCTGCTGTTCTTTGAGCCTGCCTCTGTCCGGCGACACGGTAAAGATCTCATCCGACCCGTTATAGATTCTGATCAACTCAACATGGATTTTTTGAGTGATCTTGACATCCCTTCGCCTGTCCATGACAGAATAGCTTCTGTTTTCCGGAAGGTTCATCTCCAGAATAATGGTATCCAGCAGATAGCTTCCACTCAGGTTACTGACAGGTATGGCATAATGATATATCCGTTCATGCTGCGTGTTGATCCGTTCAAAATGAGGTATCAGAATCGTCCTGCCTTTTTGCCTTTTCAAGGTACTGACCGTCTTCTTGCTGTCCGCATCCACCAGGAGCTGATACCCCGATACAAAGGAGTTGCATGTTTCATTATAACAGCTTTCAATCAGTTCCTCGAACTGGTTTTGGGTAGGCCGGCTCCCGCTTCTGAAATACTGCTTTAATATATTCTTATCTGTTTTAGGAGGCATTGTTTATACCTTGTTTTGTTGTTTATATCTTGTTTCATTGAACTTCAAAATTTATATCGACAATCATTTGCCCGATTCCCTGATTGGTCTGGCAAACCACCCCGGACGGTTCAACCGTTTCGATTTCATGGAATTCCGAAGAAACCACCAGTGTATGTCCTTCCGGACTGATATCCTCCTCGTCAACCCTGACACCTTTTTTCAGTATCCTGATGCTGGCGATAAAGTTGACATAGTCTCTGGACTCGATAAACTCAATAATCGATGATCTGTAGAGTTTGTCGCCGAGCCTGATTTCCGTTTTCTCCGAAAATGCCCACGGCGACAGGTAGGCCTGCAAATCCGACTGAAGCTGCTTCGCATAGTAACCTGCATCCACCTGGCTGCTGAAGCTGACACTCGCCGCTATTTTAATCTCTTCATACTCCGGGTTTGTAACCTGTATTTTGATTCCCGACGAAGAGGCGTTTCTTATAAATTTGTGGATCTCGATCAGCTTGCTTTCGGAAACCATCGGCTTTAACATTCGCGCCTTTCGGTAAGTTTTCAGATACGGTATCACGATAATATGGACATTCCCCGGTGAAATCCTTCCACCGGCCGTCCGGTGCGGCAGGCACCACACCTTGTAAATTTCAGGAAACTCATCCAGTATCAAACGTTCCATATCCCAGGCTGAAATGCCTCGCATTTTGTGCCGAAGTTTTTCGCTGACCCGGGTAAAATAATCGTCCTCTTTTTCTGCCGGCCGCCCGCCAAAGGATGAATACGGCTGTTCAACCGACTTGATTTCCGGGATTTTCCCCGAAAATTTTTGAATACTGAACGGTTCCAGGGAATTGATCTCCACATCTTCCAGGTTCCCTTCCAGCGACAAGGTACAACTGGCCACGTTGGTCCTTACGTTCATGATCCGGCCGAAATTTTCCGGCCAGTCGGGGATCGAAATTCGTATCCAATGGAAACCGGATGGCATAGCCGGGTGATCCGAACGTAAATCACCCGGGAGATTCAGTAAAAGGATTCCGGTCTGGCGAAGGCCCAGCGTGGTATCCGACAGAACCTGGTTCTCGGTCAGCCGGTTCCATCCCCTGCTCCCCAGGTAAAACAACTCCAGGTTCGGTTTTTTTTCATGAACATCTTCCTCGATATCGAAAAAGATCGGCAATTGCTGCGGCGGGTTCAGGTTTTCGATACCGAGATACAAACTTCCGGCATAGTGAAATTCCCCGGGCAGGAGCGGTTTTTCCGGGGTATCGACCTGTTCAATTCCGAAGGGATTGACGTGAAAAAAACGCCCGGCTTCGCCTTCTGCCGAGTACCCCAGTTCAACCGATTCGATAATCGGCGTATAGGGCTCGTTCGGAATGGGTGCGGTTTGTTCCTCCATCTGGGAGCGGATCGCTTCGGCATAGACCAGCGGATAGATGGAATGACCAAATCCGTGGTTGGGTGAAGAAAGCGTCAGCCGGATCATCCCTTCCTCGTCTTTCATCGCCTTTTGCGTGGATATCCTTTGCCGGCTCTCTTTGTCAGGCTCCAAATCCAGTTTGAGCCGATCACTAATAAGGGGATATTCCCCGGTTCTGACATCCGGGTTCTCTACATCCTGCCACCCGCTTTGCCGGCGAATCGCTGCCC
>SKRC01000218.1 GCA_007118695.1 Balneolaceae bacterium
AAAAGCCTCCCGGTGCCGGTGGTCTGCTGTATGATTTTGTCGCGGAGCGATTTCAGGTCAATAACCCTGTCCTTAATCCAATCCTGTCCACTTTGTTGCAACAACTGGATAAACTCGTTGAATGCAGTGTATAGGGCAAAACCGGCACTTTTCTTGCCTGATGCGATCAGCTGCCGCACCCTTGCCAGCAATTCCGGATCCTTTACAATCTGGATTTGTGCATCCAGAACGTCAACAATTTCGCGGTTTACCTGAGTGCTTTGAAGATCCTGAAGCTGATTTTTTACCCGCGTCAGTGCATGTGTGGCATTATCGATGTGTTTCTCCACCTCTTCGTCCGAAATCCGCTCAGCAGGAATTTCAAGATCACTGTGCGAAATAACTTCTACAGGGCCAGTTGCCACCCCCGCTGATGCAGGTGTACCCTGTAAAATAACCGGCATGGATTCTACCGCATCATCCATCATTATTCTTCATTTTCAATATTGAACTTGTTGTCAAATAGTTCTGTAATGGATTCCATAGCTTCATGTTCATCTTCACCATTCATAATCAATTCTACTTCGGCACCGCATTCGGCAGCCAAAGTCATTACTCCAAGAATACTCTTTCCGTTCACTTTATACCCTTGCATCTCTATAAAGAAATCAGATTCAAACTTAGATGCCAATTTTACTAACGATGCGGCAGGCCGGGCATGCAAACCGGCTTCATTTAAAATTCGGGCTTTTTTTCGTAACATTACAACTGTTTTGGATTTTTGATTAGCAACCGGGCTATTCTAACAAGATGATTGATGCTTTCAAAACATTTTTTGGCATTCGTCGATACAGTCAAATGTAATAATAACCGTGATAACGTCTGGTATACCTGACTAACGGCAGAAATGGAAATCCCGTCAGGCGAAGAAACGATAAGACTTGTCAGTGCAGTAATTTTTAATAAATTCTTCGTGTATCATGTTTTTTGCGGCCAAAATGGTTCCGCGCAGATCGGTTCGTTGTTTCTCCGCACTCGTGCAGACCCTGATGAGCAAATTACCTGTATTTCTCAGTTCACCGCGGAAAGCTGCGGGCTAGAGAAGAATAGCATTGACCACAGAAAGGATGAGCCCCAGAATCAGGGCTGAAAAAAAGCTGTGCACCTTGAAACCTTCCACGATTTTGCCTGTAAGCATCAGCATCCATGCATTGATAACCAAAATAAACAGTCCCAGGGTAATGATCGTCAGAGGAATGGTTAAAATCACAATGACCGGCTTGATGAGCACATTCACAATGGCCAGCACAATGGCCACACCGATCGCTGTCAGATAACTTTTAACCTCAATTCCTTTCAGCAAATAAGCACAAAAAAAAACCGTCAGACTATTGATGAGTAGTGTAAATAACATGGATTTGTAAATGTGTTAAATGGCTTGCAATTTCCTGACTGTACGAAAACAGACCAAAAAAGTTATATGCCGCCCAGGAACATAAAATGGAACTTCACTGAATTTGACAAACTCCAGGCAGGGGATCTCTATAAAGCCTTAAAACTTCGCCAGGATATTTTCATCATAGAACAGGACTGCATCTATCCTGATCTTGACAACGTCGATTATCACTCCTTCCATCTGCTCGGTTACTCCGGGGATACTCTTGCGGCGTATTTGAGGGTCGTGCCGCCCGGAACAATTTTCACGGAACCTTCCCTCGGCAGAATCATCGTTGCCAGGGAATATAGAAAGACCGGCATCGGATCGGAACTGGTAAAACGTGGCATCAAACATACACACCAACTCTACAACCTTTGTCCGATTCGTATTGAAGCACAGGCACACCTTCGGAAGTTTTACCAGGGGCTCGGTTTTTCAAAAGTAACGGATGCTTATGAAAAAGATGGCATCCCGCACATCCAGATGCTTCTCAATTAATTTCTCTGCGATACGATTCGGCCATCGTTTCCAGATCCGGATATGATTTCCGGGCGAGCTCCGTCAACCGGTCTAGCAGGGTTTTTGCCGACTCGATTGCCTTGCCGCGTGGCCGGTCTTTGAAGGTTTCCAGTTTATCGGAAATTTCAAAGGCTTCAGCCATTCCCATGTAGTTAAATGTCGGTTTCAGCTTATGAGCTTTCACCGACAGTTCCTGCCAGTCCTGAGCCTCACAGGCCGACCTCATTTCGCTGAGCAGGATCGGTGTTTGGTCAAGAAAAAGTTCCATCAGCTCGAGCATCATCGCCTTATCACCACCGGCCATATCATGTAAGCTACTGATATCAATTCCCGGCCCCTGTTTCGGATTTTTGTTGTTCTTCTCCGAGGCGGCCGGTCTTTTCCGGTTTTTCTCATCTAGAAATGCAGTGATTTTATCAACAAATTCCGTGTAGGTGAACGGTTTGGCCAAATAATCATCCATCCCGGCATCCTTGATCCCCTGAACATCCGATGCCATCACAGAGGCCGTTACAGCAAGTATAACCACATCAGACTGTTTCTCCATACATTCAGAACGGATCTTTCGCGCCGCTTCCAGTCCGCTCATACCGGGCATATGTACGTCCATCAGGATAACATCAATTTCCGGGTGATTTTTGAAAACAGTGACCGCTTCATTCCCACCATCTGCACGAAACACTTCTGCCCCGGTTCTACTGAGCATGCCTTCCATTAATTTTTGGTTGATGGGGTTATCGTCGGCAACCAGTATCGTCCGGCCTTTCAAAATCAAGGATTCCGGTTTTTCCATTATTTCTGATTCAGGCTGATCCTATTATTGCATACTTCATCCATTCCCGGCATCGAGATGAGCGCCTCGGTATATATGTATATTTAATCCAAAATTGGCATTCACAAATACCTGTTTTGGACTAAAGTATAATAGGTAATTTTTCAACCAGTAAACATGACGATGCCAACAAGCACCAACAGAGTAATTTTAAACAGCAAAGATTTCCAGTTTTTCATCAGAGAACCACTAATTTTTTAAAGAGGGCATTTATATGTAAACAAATCGAGACGAAGATGCAAGTTATCCACATGTATTATTGTGAATAACTTTTCAATTCACTTACTCAATTCCGTCCGTTTGCAATGATATTCAACATCTTTATAGACAAGAGAGTGGAAGCGGCCGATTGTTACATAAAATTATCCACAACTTAATTTGAGATCGATTTTTTCTGTAGTCTCCGGGAGTTAACCACAACATTAACAGAGCTGAAAGCCATCGCCGCTTCTGCGAGTACCGGATGCATCAACCCGATAACAGCAATGGGAATCATAACGACATTGTAAAAATAGGCCCAGAAAAGATTTTGCCGGATTTTCCTGAAGGTTTCCCTGCTGAGTTTCACCGCCTTTAAAACCGCATTGATATTGCCGTCGATCAAAACCAGTGATCCTGATTCGATGGCTATATCGGTCCCGGTTCCGATAGCAATTCCGACATCGGCTTGTGTCAGTGCCGGGGCATCATTTACCCCGTCGCCGACCATCGCGATGATTTCACCCTTTTCCTGCAAGTTTCGTATTACCTCTGCTTTTTGATCCGGCAATACCTCGGCGTAAACGCGGCCAATCCCCAGTTGCGATGCAATGGCTTCAGCCACAACCTGGTTATCCCCGGTAAGCATTGCGGTTTGATACCCCGCATTTTTAAGTTGCTCAAGTACCTCCGCTGTGCCCGGTTTGATGGTATCTGCGACTGCAATAAGAGCCTGAACCGATTTGTTGACGGTTGCAAAAACGACCGTTTTTCCCTCCTTTTCAAGCCGGTTCTTTTGATCGGCAATCTGTTCGGGAATCTCTATCCCCTGCCGGTCCATCAGCCTGCGGTTCCCAACTATTATATTTTTTCCGGCGGCCCTGCCGCTGACGCCCATACCCGGATGAGAAATAAATTCATCGATTTCCACCAGCCGGATATTCTTTGCCGATACATAAGCGGCAACAGCTTTGCTGATCGGGTGTTCCGACCGGTTTTCAACGGCATAGATCAACTTTAAAATTTCGGCCTCATCCATCTCTCCAGTAATTTCCAGATCCGTAACGGCGGGCTCTCCCGTGGTGAGTGTTCCGGTTTTATCGAACACAATCTGCGTGACTTCCTGCATTCGCTGGATCGCCTCTCCGCGGCGGATCAATACACCGTTTTCTGCCCCCATACCGGAACCGATCATCAGCGCAGTGGGTGTTGCCAGTCCCAGCGCACACGGGCAGGCAATCACCAGTACAGCCAGTGCAGCGTAAAACGCCTGCGACCACAGCCCCATATCCGGCTCCACCCATGGAATGATCCCGTCAGCCCATTCAACGACCGGTGCAAACACGCCGGGCAGAGCAGCCCAAAAAACAAAAGTGGCAATGGCTAAAACAAGTACAACCGGAACAAAAATAGCCGTGACCCTGTCGGCATATTCCTGGATTGGCACCCGGGTTCCCTGGGCTTCCTCAACCAGCCGGACCACCCTGTTCAGGAATGTATCTTCCCCCACATTGACAGCCTTCACCCTCAGTGAGCCTTCAAGATTGATGGTACCACCGATAACTTCATCACTCTTCTCTTTCCTCACGGGCATCGACTCCCCGGTGACCATCGATTCATTGACAGATCCTGCACCATCAATTACCTGGCCGTCGGTCGGTATTTTTTCTCCCGGCCTGATCAACATCACATCACCCGGCTTCAACTCTTTAACCGAAATTTCTTTTTCAAGGCCATCCCGAATCACACGTGCAGAATCCGCTTCCAGGGTCAGCAGTTTCATGATCGCATCCGATGCGTGCCCTCTCGATTTGGTTTCGATATAGCGGCCGGTCAGATGGAACGCCATGATCATTGCGGCAATACCGGCAAAACTGTGCATCGGAAACACAATCCACCCAAGATAATTAAATACCGCCAGGAAACCGGTACTTAGCGAGGCCAGTGTTCCGATCGCAATCAGCACATCCATGTTAGGGTTCAGATTCCTGCCCGATTTCCAGGCGCTTTTCAGTGTCTCCAATCCCGGATAAAACAGCACAACGGCTGCACCGGCTGTCATCAACGACTCCATCACCAGCGGACCTGTGAGATGGACACCCAGAAACATCTCCAGCGTCATCCAAACCATAACCGGCGCTGTAATGATCCACGCAACGACCAGGTTCCTCCAGGCTATTTGCAATTTCTTCTCTTCCCGTTCTCTTTTCTGTGCAAGCTTATCGGTCCTGGCTTCTTCCTCTGCAATGAGTTTGTAGCCGGCCCCTTCCACACTTTTTTGAAGGTCTTCGATTCCCACAGATGATTTCTCATATTCAAGGAATGCTTTTTCCGAAGCCAGGTTGACCTGTACATTTCTGACCCCGTCTATCGCTTCCAGGGCACCGGCAACAGAGTTCACACACCCGGCGCAATGCATACCCTCAATTCTGAAGCCGGCCGCAGTCCATTCATCAGCAAATCCATACCCGGCCGACTCAACGGCCTGCCTGATCTCTTCAATCGGGAAGTGGCCGTCCTTCACTTCCACAGAAGCCGTTTCCGTGGCCAGATTCACATGCACCGATTCCACCGAATCGATTTTTTTGATCGATTTTTCAACCGACTGAACGCATCCTGCACAGTGCATGCCCGATATTTTAAGTGTCTTCTTTTGCATAGGGTGATTTCTTTTAGTCATCCGGAATCAAGCCTGATTAAGCCCGGCAAATTCCGGTAATTCCATTTCTGATTTTTCTTCATTCAAATTTGTTATCAATGAATACTCCTGCCCCTGGCCCCGTTTGCCCCGGATACGGAGCAAGCCGGTTTGTCAGCCTTTAACCATAAAACCGCCAGGCTTAACCCGCACTTGTCACCAAGCTCATTTTTTGAACCCCGACACCGGTCGGGGAAATTTGTGTTCATGGGTTTATTAAAATTGGGTGAAACAAATATTAGCACCTATTCGGGAGAGGAGCGTAACAATTGGAGGAAAGAGATGTGTAAAATTTTTGGATCAGACCCGGTCGATGGTTTTCCGGTCTGATTTTTCCTGGCCCAGGTACTCTGTAACCGTTTTCCCGGTAATTTTTTTAAACTGGTTCGACAGGTATTGGACGCTGCTATATTTCAGCTTCCAGGCTATTTCACTCAGGGTGAGTGACCGGTAACTGAGCAGTTCCTTGACTCTCTCAATTTTTAATTTGATCAGATATCCTTCGACCGTTTCCCCGGTTTTATCGGAAAACAGCTTGCTGAGGTACGAGTAGTTGTAGTGAAGATTTTCTGCCAGGAACACCGATAGTTTTTTAGGTTTATTGCTTTGTTCCAGGTAGTGAAGATAATCGAGCAGGTTTACTTTGATCCGCTCAATCAATTCACTTTCGCGATCCTGGATCAGTGCAAATCCTTTTTGATTCAGTCGGCTGGCGAGTTGTTTCTTCTGATGGTCGGACAGCACCTTTTCCAATGTTACCTCCCCGAGTTCGACCGATTCGAACTTAATACCGGTATCATCCAGTATATTGCGAACAGACTCCAGGCACCGGTCGCACACCATATTTTGAATTGTCAGTTTCATGTACGTTCAACGGGTTTGGCCGGGGAAAATTTCTTCGGACCATGATTCGGAAATGTTTGTGATTTCATAAGCCTGGTATAGACGAATAACTGACAAATATGATTAACCGGTGCACCCCGGATTCAACCAGACATGCTGACGGGATAAAATTCGGGCAGCGATTGGTTACTCCACGGTAACACTTTTGGCCAGGTTTCTTGGTTGATCGACATGACATCCCCGGTTTACAGCAATATAGTAAGACAAGAGCTGAAGCGGGATGACTGTCAGCAATGGTGAAAGGCAATCTTCTGTGGAAGGGATGGATATAAAAAATTCCGACAGTTCTTTCACCTCTGTATTCTCTTCGTTGGTCACGGCTATTATCCGGCCTTTCCTGGCTTTGACTTCTTCGATATTGGAAATCATTTTATCATTCGTATGATCGGTGGCCGCTACAACCACAACCGGCATCATGGCATCGATCAGCGCGATCGGCCCATGCTTCATTTCAGCTGCAGGATATCCTTCAGCGTGGATATAGGAGATCTCTTTTAGTTTCAGGGCCCCTTCCAGGGCAACTGGGAAATTAAAGGTTCGCCCGAGATACAAAAAGTTCGGGGCATATGTAAAAAGTTTGGCCATTTCTTTAATCGACTCATTCTGCTCGAGTATCTGTTTGATCTTACCAGGCAGGCGATTGAGCTCCTCTATCAATTTGGCCGCATACGCATCATCGAGTGTACCGCGCTGCTGTCCGACGGCAATGGCGATCATCGTCAAAACCACAACCTGGGCTGTGAATGCTTTGGTGGAGGCAACACCTATTTCAGGCCCGGCATGGGTATAGACACCTGCATCGGTTTCCCTTGCAATGGTTGAGCCTACAACATTACAGACGCCGAGTACCAAAGCCCCTTTCGCTTTGGCTTCCCGCATCGCCGCAAGAGTGTCGGCTGTTTCACCACTTTGCGATATCACCAGGAGCACATCCCCCTCTCCGATCAATGGATCCCTGTACCGGAATTCCGAGGCATATTCAACCTCTACCGGCATTTTAGCCAGATATTCAAACAGATACTCACCGACCAGGCCGGAGTGCCAGCTGGTTCCACAGGCGGCAATCACCAGGCGTTTTGCATTGACCAGTTGATCCATCACATCCACCAATCCACCGAGTTGAATGGTATGATTGTCGAGCCTCAATCTTCCCCTGAGACAGTCGGCCACCGAATTCGGTTGCTCAAAAATTTCCTTCAGCATAAAATGCGGATAACCCGCCTTTTCGATGGCGTCAAGACTCAGTGCAAGTTCATGTATTTCTTTCGTCAGGGTGACATCATCAATGGTCTTGACTTCATAGTTGCCTTTTGTGACGACCGCCATCTCTCCATCTTCCAGGTAGATCACCTTTTTGGTGTACTCAACAATGGGAGAGGCATCGGAAGCAATGAACATTTCATTCTCACCAATACCAAGCAGTAACGGCGATCCTTTTTTGGCCACATAGATCTTATCCGGCTCATCTGAATTGACCACTGCAATACCGTAAGTGCCCACAATTTGCTTCAGGGCAAATTGCAAAGCCTTCTCAAATTCATGTGTACTTCCATTTTCATAGATCTCTTCGATCAGCTGTGCAATGATCTCGGTATCGGTTTCGCTGTGAAACGTGCGGCCTTGCTCGATAAGTTTCTTTTTCAGAGCCCCGTAATTTTCGATGATACCGTTATGAACTACCGCAATTTTGCCGGACTGGCTCAGGTGCGGGTGTGAATTGACATCATTCGGCTCACCGTGCGTAGCCCATCGGGTATGGCCGATGCCAATCTTTCCGGTCAGTTTTTGGGAGTTCACCTGTTTTTCCAGGTTCAAAACCTTTCCCTTGCCCTTCACAATATCAAGATGTCCGTTGATCAGTGCCAGCCCCGCTGAGTCGTAGCCCCTGTATTCAAGCCTTTTCAACCCCTTGATCAAAACATCACTGGCATTTTTATCTCCGATATAGCCGACTATCCCGCACATATTTTTTTCGTCTGATTTATCCCATTATGAACTTCATTTGTTTGACTGAATTTAAAATAGATATTAGAATGAAGAAACAATGATTACTACTATTAAGACATATTAATATTGACCAAATTCCCGTCTCTTTTTTGTAAAATACAGTCAGATATATATAGAAACGCTGAATCGCCTTGTATCAGACTGCGATTCCCAACGGGAATGGATCCGGATACAAATACTCCATGAATCTGCTGAGAGCCTATTCATGAATTTTAACAAAATCTAATATTCAGACAACCATCAGAAAGATGCAGTTATTACTATTTGAAGATAAATTCTGTCATGCATTTCATCCCCTCACACTGACCCGTCCGGTTGATGATCTGAGGATTGGGGTCTTAACCATTCGCGAGAAATGGCAACGGGCGCTCAAAGCAACTGCCACAACCCGGAATCTGCGGGAAGTTCTTCATGGGGTATTTCCGGCCCCTTCTCTGGATCCCGAAAGGGATTGTTACCTGGTAAACGCCAGATTGTTGCCGGAGCCCCGTATTATCGATAAAATTACATCCCTTCAGCCTGATGAAGGCCTGGCATCCGGTGATCTGTTGCTGGCCGGACGGATATCCGGGAAAAAAGGAAATTCATGGAAAACGGAATTTCCGGTGAATCCCGGCAGCCAGTTGAAACTGAGGAGTTTTGAGCCTGAAAAGATAATTACGGGCATCTGGAACCTCTTTAAAATGAATGGTGATGAAATTCGAAGGGATGTAAAACTGCTGGACCCGGTGCTCTTGGAAAAAAGTGCGGTCATATCACCCCGTTCCCTGCTGGAAAATATCGATGACATCTATATCGGAAAAGATGTGGTTATTGAAACCGGGGCGGTCGTCACCGCAACCGAGGGGCCGGTTTATATCGGTGACGGGGCAATACTCATGGCAGGTTCGATCACCCGCGGGCCTACGGCCATATGCAAGGGATCGACGGTTAAAATGGGGGCCAAAATCTATGGCAATACCACGATTGGCCCGGTCTGCAAGGTAGGCGGAGAAGTCAGCAATGTCATTTTCCATTCCTACTCCAACAAATCCCACGACGGGTATGCCGGCAATTCCCTGTTCGGGCAATGGTGCAATCTAGGCGCCGACACCAATACGTCGAACCTGAAAAACAACTATGGCACCATCAAATTTACTGACTGGCATACCAGGGAAGACCAGGATACCGGAGAGCAGTTTCTGGGCACGGTGATGGGCGATCACAGCAAGACCGGCATCAACTCCATGCTCAATACCGGCACCAACTGCGGGGTATGCTGCAACCTGTTCAGCCACGGTTATCCGCCCAAACTGATCCCTTCCTTCAGCTGGGTGAATTCCCAGAATACTTCCGTTTACCTCTTCGATAAAGCCATGGAGACCATGGAACGAACCATGGCCCGGCGAGACGTAAAATTGACGGATGAATACATCCGGATGATGAAACACATTTTTGACCACCGGGTGGAGTTGAACGATTGAATATCGAATATTGAACAGAGGAATAATGAATTTCGAATGATTGAATACAGATCCGGGTTTAATGATTTCCCAGGCACAATGCTGCTGCCCCGAGGATGGCAATGTGCTCATTTTCCGATACTTCAATTGTCAGGTTATCAAGGGTTTTTTGAAAGGAAAAATCATCCAGCTCCTCCATCATGGCGTTCTTGAAATATGGGTATGATTTACTAACGGATCCGCCCAGGATAATTGCCTCGGGATCGTAATTATACAGAATGGATTTGAGGGCAAATCCCAGGTACCTGCCAAACTCCCGAAAGGCTGCCATCGCTCTTATATCACCTTTTTCTGCTTTTTGGGCCAGCTTTTCACCCGTTCGACGATGCTCCCTCTCAAAATAAAGGCCGCCACAATAATGCTCGAGGATGGTATCTTTAAACGGAATGGAACCAAACTCACCGGCCCCGCAATTATGGCCTTCATACAATTTCCCATTAATAATGATACCCCCTGCGAAACCGGTCCCGATATTCAGTCCGATCAGTGACTCGAACGGTTTCCCTTTTCCGAAGTGATACTCCCCCAAAGCCAGGCAATTGGCATCGTTGTTGACTTTAACCGGCAGATTATAACGATCTGTAACCAGCGACGCAAGGGAAACTTCTTCCCATCCCGGCAGATTCTGTACATCGTATACCACTCCGAGCTCCGTATCAACCACACTGGGAACCCCGATACCGATCCCCTTCACCCCGTCATGCGAATGGCTGCCAATCAAATCCATCAACACGTCAATGACCTCCTGTTCCGACTTCAGGCTATCGATTCGTTCCGATTCTATGTTAACAATTTCCCCTTCGGTTACCCATCCTGCCCGGGCATTTGTCCCGCCCAGGTCAACTCCGATAAAAGTATCTGACATTTGTTTGATTGTTTACATGTTTACGATTCATCATTCACTCACAACTTATGTGTCTCAGGACACAGAACTCAGAACTCAGGAGTCAGAACTCAGGAGTCAGGAGTCAGAATACAACACTCAGACACACATCAACAACTCACGACTCATGACTCATAACTCACGACTAAAAATCATTTACCAAGCGCCTGATTAACAATTCCGACCGCCTCTTCCTGGATTTTCCTGAGGTGTTCTTTTCCTTTGAAACTTTCGGCATAGATCTTATAAATATCTTCGGTGCCCGATGGGCGCGCAGCAAACCAGCCGTTTTCGGTTACTACTTTGAGGCCACCAATCGCTGCATTGTTTCCCGGTGCGCGGGTGAGGGTGTGCTGAATCGGCTCGCCGGCAATTTCATCGGCTGTAATCTGCTCCGGCGACAGGGAAGCCAGCAGTTTCTTCTCCTGCGGGGTAGCGGGAGCATCGATCCGTTCGTAAATCGGGCTGCCAAACCGCTCTTCCAGCTCCCGGTAATGTTCGGACGGATCTTTCCCCGTTTTGGCACTGATTTCGGCCGCAAGCAGGTTTAATATGATACCGTCCTTGTCCGTTGACCATACCTTACCGTTTTTTCTGAGGAAGGATGCACCGGCACTCTCTTCCCCGCCGAACCCGTATGATCCATCCAGCAAACCGTTCACAAACCATTTGAAACCTACCGGCACTTCGGCAAGCTTCCGCCCCAGTGCCCCGGCTACCCGGTCGATCATGCTGCTGGAAACCAGGGTTTTTCCGATTGCCGTCTCATCCGGCCATCCCGGACGATTCTGAAACAGGTAGTGGATAGCCACGGCCAGGTAGTGATTGGGGTTCATCAAACCGCCGCTCGGGGTCACAATGCCATGCCGGTCGAAATCGGGGTCGTTGCCGAAGGCGATATCAAAACGATCCTTCAACCCGATCAGGCTGGCCATGGCATAGGGAGAAGAACAATCCATACGGATTTTGCCATCTTTGTCAACCGTCATAAATCCGAATGCAGGGTCAACCCGCGGGTTAACAACCTCGATGTTCAGGTTATATCTCCCGGCAATCGGCTCCCAGTAGTTGATGCCGGCCCCCCCCATCGGGTCCGCCCCGATCTTGAGACCCGATTGCTGAATGGCATCCATATCGAGGATATTTTCCAGATCGCCGACATAAGGCCCGATAAAGTCAAACGGCTGCACATTATCTTTTTTCAGGGCTTTTGCCAGCGGAATTCTTCGCACCTCATTCAGACTGTTCTCCAGGTAAAGATTTGCCCGCTTCTCGATCGTACCGGTAATGTCGGCATCAGCCGGGCCGCCATTGGGTGGATTGTACTTGAAACCACCATCCGAAGGCGGGTTGTGTGAAGGAGTGATAACAACCCCATCGCCTTTTTTTGCCGGATCACTGCTGTTCCAGTTTAAAATGGCATGGGAGATGGCAGGTGTCGGCGTGTACCCCATTCCCTCCTGGTAACGGATGGCAACGTCGTTGGCCGCCAATACTTCGAGAGCACTCATCATCGCAGGCTCCGACAGGGCGTGGGTATCCATTCCCATAAACAGCGGCCCTTTGATATTGTGCTCCAGCCGGTAATCGGCAAGTGCCTGACAAATGGCCAGAATATGGTTCTCATTGAACGTTGAATTCTGTGATGTGCCCCGATGCCCCGATGTACCAAACTGAACCGCATGCCGTGGATTTTCAGGATCAGGCTGGTTGCTGTAATAAGAGGCTACAAGCCTGGGTATATTTTCAAGCATAGAGTAGGGAGCCTGCTTTCCAGCCAGTTCATGTTCAGACATAATGAATCTCCTTTTGGTTAGTAACGGTTGTTGTTCCGACTCAGTTGATTAACATAAAGATGAGTCAGATTCCGGTTAATCACAAGTCTGATATGGATGGCAGTGGTTCTACCGGCGGGCAGAGAAAATTGCAATTTGACCCGTAGTGAATTGTTGACAGGGCCACTGCAAGCTCGAGGATTTTTTTGACTTACATAGCAGTCAATCTTCTATCTCTGCCAACTTCAGTTCAGGAAAATTGGCCAAATCGTCTTTGTTGATATATTTGCCCACATTAATTTTCAGATACCTCATTGCTTTATTTTCAAGGTAATCCCTGACACTTCGATCCGCAGGATGGACATTGATAAAATGAAGTTCAATCGATGGATTGATTTTTGTGACCTCTTCCAGTATATCAATATTGGAATTCCAGGTAATGACGACATCAACAATAGCTACTGTTGGATTATGATTGTTAATCAGTGTGATCAATCCCTTGACGGTGGTAGTCTGCCCAATAATCTTTCCTGAGTTGTGCTTTTCCTTCACAATCTGGTTGATTCCCTGTAATACCAGTGGATGATATGCAGCTACTACAACAGTAAACATACGTTTATTTCTTGATTGACATTATACAACCAGTATAATATAACTCATCCACATAACGGCAGTTATCAATAAACTTATGATATTCGTGTGATAAATTTTGCCACACTGTTCAAATACTGTCAGCTTTTCTTTTCGGCGTCCATGCTCAATTGAGTGTGAGGCAACTCTTCCAATCTTTGTTTGGAAATTTTTTTTCCGGTCACCTTGCAAATACCGTATGTCTTGTTTTCGATACGATCCAAGGCATTATTCAATTCCCAAAGGAAATCTCGCTGGCGGGTATAGAGCTTATACTTTTCCCCTTTGCTGTGGGGCAGGGGGCCGGAATCTGCCGCGTCAGAGGCATCTGATGATTCCTCGGAGAGATTTTTAATGGATTCACCAAGGGCGTTTTGAAGAGATTCAATTTCCTTTTCCGTTTCTTTTCGCTTATTGAGTAAAGTCTCACGAAAAAATTCCAGCTCCTTATCATTATATGGGGAAACCCGGGTTTTGGATTTATCCTTTTTCATAGTAGCCATAATCGTAGTATTATTGGCGATATTACCCCGAAGGGAGATATTCGCGATGATTTTCTTCGCTTTTCATATCAGGTCAAGAAGCCCGGAAAACTGTTTGACACTTAATATAATTGGGCATTAAAATATTGAGCTTTAACCACCCTTTGGATATTTCAAACATGTTCCCCAGTTCTGGCAACTTAACATTAAAATCAGCAGCCTGTAGCAGTCAAACTGAATAAAAAAAGGGATGTTGTATATTAGATATTTACATATTATTCCGGATAAATCCGGTGGTTTGTTCCATAGTTGTATCGCCGATCCCAAAGTTTATTTGTTTGATGACCCTGTTATTCCGCACCCCCCCCCGTTCAATATTCCCTGTTCAATATTCTATTCTCCTGTTCCCACATGATTTTCTCCCTCATCATGCACTATATTCCATCATGGAAACAGAACACGCCAACAGAAAGGGCCTCCCAGGGAATATCCGCCGGATTGTTGTAAAAGTGGGCAGCCGTATACTGGTTGATGCCAACGGAAAGCCGGACCTGGGAAAAATTGAAGAACTTACCACTGAAATAGCTGCTCTCAGGCAGCAGGGCTATGAAGTGATCCTGGTCTCATCAGGCGCCATTGCCGCCGGTGTGCAGACTTTGGGATTGCCGGAACGGCCAACCAACCTGCCTGATCTTCAGATGGCAGCCGCGGTCGGGCAAAGTGTGCTAATGCAGCATTATACCGTCAGCTTTTTGCATCACAAATGCCGGGTGGGCCAGGTGCTGCTGACTCATACCGACCTGGAGAACCGCGAGCGGCACCTCAATGCGCGGAACACTATTATGGCAATGCTGCGAAACGGCGTCATTCCGGTGGTGAACGAAAATGATGTAGTGGCTGTCGACGAGATCCGGTTCGGGGATAATGACTACCTGGCATCGCTGGTCTCCACATTGGTCGGCGGGGACCTGTTGCTGCTTCTGACGGCATCCGACGGTTTCTACCGCATGGAAAAAGGGGAACTGAAGGAGCGCATTCCCTGCCTGGAATCGGTTACCAGCAGCACGCTCTCCATGGCCCAGGGCAAAGGCAGCAAATGGTCATCGGGCGGGATGGCATCCAAACTGAAGGCAGCCGATCACGCCGCCCGGGCAGGCACTCCGGTTATCATCGCCAACGGATCGGAAAAGGATATTATCAAACGGGTATTAAGCGGCGAGGACACCGGAACGCTGATTATGGCCGATCAAAACGGCCGGCCGTTAAAGGCACGCAAGAAATGGATTGCATTTTTCCAGCGGCCGGCAGGCAGTATAGTGGTCGACGAAGGCGCTGTGGATGCAATCCGCCGGGGTGGGAACAGCTTGTTGCCGGCCGGGGTGCATCATACAAAAGGACGCTTCGGTGTGGGATCGCTGGTCAATATCCGCAGTGAAAAAGGTGAGACCATCGCCCGCGGCATCACCTCTTACTCGCACGATGATATTGAAAAAATCAAAGGACGTCATACAACCGAGATCTCATCCATTTTGGGGGAATCTCATTTTGAAGAAATTATTCACCGCGATAACATGGTAATTACAGAGGAGAAGTATCAATGAAAGATTTAAAAACAGAACAGGTCATACATGATCAGGTAATCGAAATCGGCCGGCAGGCCCGCAAGGCCTCCCATGCCCTGATGGGGCTTGACACGGATCAGAAAAACCGGATCCTGCTGTCCATCGCCGATGGCCTGGAAAAGAACCGCAAACAGATTCGCGCTGAAAACCTGCTTGATGTGGAAGAAGCCCGCGAAAACGGCCTCTCCGATGCGATGGTCGACAGGCTGGATCTGACCGGCGAGCGGCTCGACAGTATGATTCAGGGAGTTCGCGACATTGCTGCCCTGCCCGACCCGGTTGGGCGCATCCTGAAATCGTGGACCAAAGAGAACGGCCTGGAGATCCGGAAAACTTCGGTTCCGATCGGGGTGATCGGGATGATCTATGAGTCGCGGCCGAATGTAACGGCCGATGCGGGGGCTCTCTGCCTGAAGGCTTCCAATGCGATCATCCTTCGCGGGGGATCGGAAGCCTTGCGCAGCAACCGGGCCATTGCCGATGCGATGATTGAAGGCGGTCAGAAAGCAGGGCTTCCCGGACATGCCCTTCAGCTGATTCCGGTGCGCAGCCGCGAAGCGGTCAAACAGCTCATCACCATGGATGAATATGTAGATGTCATTATCCCCCGTGGCGGGGAGGGACTCATTCGCGCAGTGGCCGAAAATGCCACGGTCCCGGTGCTCAAGCATTATAAAGGGGTCTGCCACGTGTATGTGGACCGCGATGCCGACCTTAAAAAAGCTTTGGAAATCATCGTCAATGCAAAATGTCAGCGGCCCGGGGTTTGCAATGCAGCCGAAACGCTTTTGATTGACCGGCCGGTTGCCGAAAAGTGGCTTCCGGAGGCGGCCAATATGCTCCGGAAAAGAGGTGTTGAACTGAGGGGCTGCGAGCAAAGCCGCCAGATCATCACCGATATGAAAGAGGCGACCGAAGACGACTGGAGCACCGAATACCTTGACCTGATCTTGTCCGTTAAAATAGTGGATGGCATTGATGAGGCGGTTCGCCATATTAACCGGTACGGGTCCGGCCATTCCGATGCAGTGGTCACGGAAAACCCGGAGCACCAGGATATTTTTGGCAAAATGGTTGATTCGGCCGCCGTCTATATCAACGCCTCGACCCGATTCACCGATGGTGCCGAATTCGGCATGGGAGCTGAAATCGGCATCAGTACCGACCGACTGCATGCCCGCGGCCCGGTCGCCCTCGAAGAGTTGACCACGTATAAATATGTGGTGGCGGGACAGGGACAGATAAAGGAGTGATACGGCAAAATCTCTGTTGCATACGGTACCGGAACCTCCCTATATTTGTGGCCGTTTAACAGGATACAGGTGTAGCATTCACTGACACACTGTTCACTGAAAAGCCCAGGTGGCGGAATTGGTAGACGCGTGCGTTTCAGGGGCGTATGCTGGCAACAGCGTGGGGGTTCGAGTCCCCCCCTGGGCACTGAAAGGCTTGTAAGTCATTGGCTTGCAAGCCTTTTTTATTTCTGGTACAAACATTGGTACAAATATTTTTGTGGAATCTCTTTAAAATTTTGTCGAGAATTTAAATTCTTAATGAGATAAAGCTCCTGATAGGTTCAACGTTCACTTCCTCAGCTTCGGCTAATGTGCCAGGATTTTGCTTGCTTCAATCGGCGTACCTATATTTTTAGCACTCCGGATACGATCCTTTATGTTATAACTCACCATGAAATAACTTCCGAAGAATCTGATCTGAAGTGATTAAAAAAGTCCGGAATGACTGCTAACGGATAGCTTGAGTTGGCATTGATGAGAATACAGATTCCTATCCCATTTTCAGGATCAAAAGCGATTTCGCTGCGGTATCCGTTTACATATCCTCCGTGGTATACGATCTTTTGTCCATGATTATCAAGCACTCTCCACCCCATTCCATAATGCGATTGGTTCACTCCAACCCAATATCTGCTGAAACGCCGGTTATTCATAGTAGCAAACGGATCATAAATTTGTGCAAGCGTTTCATCAGAAATAATATCAGGATAATTCCCTGTTAACAGAAGCAACCACTTCCCCATATCTGAGGCAGACGCGTTTATCCCGCCGGAAGAAACCGCATTGTAATATTTCCTGGACATTGGAATTGGAACATGTCCCCGTGTTCGGGAATAATACACATGAGGCGACGCTTTATTACCGGAATTCATTATGCTGTCATAACTTGTCGAGGAATTGTGCATCGCCAGTGGTTCAAGCAGCTTTTCATCCAGCAGTGTGTTAAAGTGGGTGTTGGTTTGGACTTCCAACACTTTTTCTATCACTGAATATGCCGCATTTTGATAGGCGAGTTGCACACCTTCTTTTGCGATTAAAGGAACGTGTTCAAATTGGGGAATAATGCGGTCTAAATAAAGTCCGTCTTCCACTAAATTTGTATACGCATGGCGTGGCAATCCTGACGTATGAGATAATAAATGCCTGATCTGAACCCGATTGGTTTGATCCGGATCATTCAGCCTGAATGCCTCCAGATAACGGGATACGGGAATATCCCAGCTTACTAATCCTTCTTCTACAAACACTCCCGTTAGAATTGAAGCAAAGCCTTTAGATACACTTGCCAATCTGAAAACGGTGTGTTCATCGACTCTATCGGGCTTCCCTTTCTCTTTTACGCCAAATCCTTTTTGAAATACTACCCGTCCATCTTTTACCATGGCAACCGCCGCCCCGGGGATTCCTTCGCTGTTTAGCCCTTCTTCAAAATCCTGTTCAAATTCTTCCAGGTACCTGGCTAGGGAATCATCCATCACCAATTCTTCAGGTTCAGGATTGGCAATATGAGGATCTGATTCTGGTTCGGGTTCAATGTTGGTAAAGGCCAGATAAGAACCGACAACAGCAACCAGCAAGAGAAATAAAGAGAAAATTCGGATCACAGACTATACGATAAGTGGCAAAAAAAATGCAGTTCTGGTTTTTGTTAGACTTATTGATAAGGATACTAAAAAACTAACTTCGAAATAATATAGTTTTGTGCGAAAATTTTGGTTCTATATCGATTTGTGTGGGTAAGCTCTCGAATAAGATTAAAACCCAAAAGAATTACCTACAACAATTTAATGATTCTACCAAGTACTTGTGAATGGCAATAAGTACCCATGCCGCAGGCATACCTTGTATGC
The DNA here is from genome assembly GCA_007118695.1 of Balneolaceae bacterium. Classification (GTDB taxonomy): domain Bacteria; phylum Bacteroidota; class Rhodothermia; order Balneolales; family Balneolaceae; genus SKRC01. The sequence goes on from SKRC01000218.1 coordinate 18,614, forward strand.
CATCGCCGCTTCTCCCGAAATCGCCTGCATATTTACTGCCTGCTTGACCGAGGCTTTTTCGGCGGCATCCATGCCCGTCTTGTTTTCATAAAGGTAGTTTTTCTGTTCTTTTAACTCTTTTGAAGTGCGGTTCACATTTTCATCTACGGCAGTGTAGGCAGCTTCAAGTTTATCTATTATTTGTGAAAGATACTCTTGCTCGTCTGCTTCAGTCTTGTTGATCATCTAAAATCTGTATTAACTAAAAAATGAGAGGCCTGAAGATAAGCTATTAGATGAAAAAGTAATTCCTGAACCATCGACTGGAATAACTTTTCAAACATCCGACCGTTCAGGATTCATCCGGCAATTATGAACCGACTGTTTTGTAATTTATTGATTATTAAACCAACAAGTTATAGCCATGGCCAAAAAAGCAGCAAAGATTGTTGAAGAACAAATCAAAGCCTGGAGCTACCAAAGTTCCCGGAACATCTCCTCACAAAAACAAAAAACCAAATTTCCTGTCATCACCATATCAAGAGAATTTGGTGCACGCGGAGCCGCCCTGGCAGAGCTTTTAGGCCAAAGAATGGATTTTAAAATTTGGGATAAAGAGCTCTTGAAGGCCATTGCCGAAGAATTGGGAAGCGATCAAAAATTACTTGAAACCCTGGATGAACGCCGGCAACAGGCTGTGGAAGATGCCGTCGCCGGATTTATGGATGATATCTATACCAACGTAAATTATCTGAGGTCTCTCATCCGGGTGGTTAAAACCATTGAAGAACATGGCCGGAGCTTTATTGTCGGCAGAGGAGCCAATTATATTTGTCAAAACCCGAAGTCATTTCATGTGAGGGTGGTATGCCCGTTTAAGACAAGAGTTACTGAATATGCCAAAAGGGAAAACCTTAAAGAGAAAGAAGCCCATGAGATAATTAAACAGAAAGACAAGGAACGGGCAGAATTCATCAAACAAAATTTTTACCGGGACGTGACCAATCAATCCGATTACGACCTGATCCTCAATTCCAAAACGTTTACACTTGAACAAATCGCTGACATGGTTTTGGATGCATATGAAAAGAAAATCGGCCAAAAAATAACACTTCCCGAATAGCCTGATACGATAGAAATTATGCCCCAATCACAGAAAGGTAAAAGTGAGAGAAACATTCAACACTCAATACTCAAAGTGGTGTGTAAAAATGATTTCAGTCTCCCATCACTTGAAGTATTGAGTGTTGAATATTGAGAATTGAATGTTGTGTGTTGTTTTCTATTCTCCGGTCGATACACAACCTATTCAGTGTTCGTCTATTAGCGTGGGATAGTGAATCCCCAGCTGCTCCAGGTATGTATTGTACCGGGTTTCATCAAAATAGAACTCTTTAAGTTTGGGCCTGAATTCTTCCATAATCTGTGAATTCAGATGGAGTGCCGGCCTGTCATCTTCCGAAATCATCGGTTCGTATTGGATCTCTTTCGTCTGAACATTGTTGAAATAATCCCACGATTCATCAATCAACTCTGGCTTCAACAGGAAATCCAAAGTCGTCATGGCTGCAACCTTGGCACCTGCTGTTGCTCCTTTATGTGCAATCGGGGTTGCCATGGCAATGGCATTCGACCAGTGATGGCCGGGAAGCCCTGGGATATTGGATGGATACCGAAGCGTGACGGTCGGCACGTTCCAAGAGATGTCCCCTATATCATCCGAACCGCCGCTGACCGGAGAAGGCAAAGGCTCGCCAATGGGAGACAACCGGGTTGCCAAACCATCCCTGCGGTCCGAGTTCACTTCAACTTGTACAGCTCTTGCCAATGCCTGGTCATCTTCAGACCATTCCGGCAGCCCGACGGATTGAATGTTCTCGTACATAGTTTCAGCGATGACTCTATTGAAGTGTCGCGGCCAGGCCGATCCCAAAATTCTGGATGTTACCTGCGTATCGGTCATCAGTGCAGCCCCCTCAGCCATATTGTTTGCAATGTCATATAGATCCATAATCCCTTCGTAAGTGACATCCCGGAAATAGTACCAGATAGATGCTCTTTCAGGAACGACATTGGGCTGGTCGCCACCTTCTGTGATAACAGCATGAGAACGTGTCAACGGGTGCAGGTGCTCTCTTCTGTAACTCCAGCCGGTGTTCATCAGTTGAACCGCATCGAGCGCACTTCTTCCTCTCCAGGGATTTACACCAGAGTGAGCTGCCTCCCCATGAAACGTATATTCTACAGAAATAAGCCCGGAGCCGGGCGCGTCCCCCCAGGTCACACTCAGATTGTCACTTACATGGGTAAATATTGTCATATCAACATCCTCAAAGAGGCCGTCGCGTACGTAATATGCCTTGGCGCCAAGCTGCTCCTCAGCAATTCCGGGCCATAAAACCAATGTGCCAGGGATCTCTTCCCGTTCCATGATCTCTTTTACGGCCAGGGCAGCAGTGATATTTACAGGAACACCTGAATTGTGCCCTTCTCCATGTCCGGGAGCACCTTCTACAATCGGTGATCGATAGGCTACACCCGGTTTTTGTGATGCTTTCGGAATGCCATCCAGATCACTGCCCAGAGAAATGACAGGCTCTCCCGATCCCCATCTGGCAAACCAGGCAGTTGGTATCCCGGAAACTTCATATGTTACATCAAATCCATTCTCCTCCAGTATCGCCGTTACGTATTTAGAGGACTCCTGTTCATGAAAACCCAGTTCGGCAAAGCTGAATAGTTTATCAATCATCACCTGAGTCAGATTGTGGTGACTTTCCACGATTTCAGAGGCTTCCGCTTTGAGTCGGTCAATCTGTTCATCGGAGTATATTTGTTGAGCAGTTGCAGAACTGTCTTTGATTACCAAAAAAAGAACCGTTATATAGATGACAATTCCAAAAAATGTAGAAGTATTCATAGTGCCGGAAAATTAGGTTGGAAAAACTATGTAAATTCGGTCAATGGCAGACCCTCAGCATTTAATGTAATAAATTCCAGCATTTTGGATTATTTTATTCCAAAAGTCCTTATCAATTTTTCGAATTGATACCGGAGCACCTGTAAGGATCGTTTTTCCAATGACAATTTTGGATTTATTTTTAAATCTAAAGTGGTTTGATTCCCCGCCCCCGAAAGGTCGGAAAGCATAAGAAAATAAAATCATATGGATACCCTGATGGCTCAGCCTCGGAGTAGTTCATTAATAGAGCAAAGAAACCATGAAAACCCATTTTACTTTCATTAGTCTGTTTGCGGTAGCGGGGTTGATCTTATTCAATTCATGCGGCAATCGTCAATCCGATGCCTCTTCTGAATACATTCAGGTTGTTCGCGCCTATGCAGATGCAATGATTGAAAATGGCCGCGACCATTATGGTGAAATACACTCTCCACTATTCGCTGTTACACTCAATCGTGAGACCCTGACACTGCCGGAAGGAGAGTTTTTAAATGAAATTCAGGAGCTTGGTTATGGGGATTGGGGTATACGCAACTCTGACCGGATCCTGAATGGTGCAAACCCGATGCGTCACCAGAATCTATATCAAATCCTATATGCACTTACCGATGCAACCGGAGATTCATACTATGCTGAACAGGCTGATAACGCTTTAACGTGGTTTTTTCAAAACGGTCAAAGTGAAGCAACCGGCTTGATGGCCTGGGGAGACCACGCTGGCTGGAACTTTTATGAAAATATTCCGGCTGGAATAGACATTCACGAATTTTCACGTCCTTGGATATTGTGGCAGCGTACATTTGAACTGGTACCTGAGCAAGCTGAACGATTCGCCTATGGACTTTGGCACCATCAAATAGGCAACCAGGAGACCGGTGCTTTCTCTCGTCACGCAACACTCAGTGAACACGGTCCGGGTACAGGCTGGGACTTCCCCCGACATGCCGGATTTTTTATTGATACCTGGTCAGAAACATATACCCGAACAGGCGATCCAATGTATCTGGATGCCATAGAGACGATGCTGGATTTTTACGAACGCAATGCAAGTGAAAAGACAGGGGCAATTCCGGCGGAAATAGACAATCCGCGATCAGAAAATTTGATGTTGTGGCCTCAAAGCAACCTTTCACTAGCCATTGATCTATGGCGTAGTATTAATGAACAGCTGCCCGAAGAGTTAAATCAGCGCATGCGTGAGATGGCTCTGAAGATAGATTTGGTGTATCACCAACTTCCACACAAAGTACATGAAAATGGCGGCGGTTTTGTGCAACGCAGCCACGTTCATACTCTGGAAGCGATCACTTTGCTCAATCAACATGAGTCTCCATATACCGACCGGTGGGGTGGCGCTTATGGGCACAGAGCTACGGTAAAGGTTGCCAATAAATGCCTGCTGCGTTACCGGCAAACCGGTAGTGAGGAGTACCGAAAGCTGGTTCTTGATTCTGCATCTCAATATTTGGAATCAGAACCTGATCCTGAACAGGTGGTTTATCCCGGCACAATGGGTGATGCGATTTTTTTGATGCTGGGAGCTTATGAGCTTACCGGTGGTCAACGATTCCTGAACCGGGCCGATCATTTCGGACGCCTGGCACTGGAGACATTTTTCGATGACCATTCTCCACTGCCTCGTGCCACTTCACTTCATGATCACTATGAAGCAAATATCAATCGTCCGGACACCCTTATGATGGCACTGTTGAAATTGTGGGAAGCTTTTAACGAACTGGAAAGGGATTTAAGTTTGGTCTGGATAGATCGATAAAATAAACTCAGCTATTAATGGTCAGGAAGTAAAACTTGTTGATTGAATGATCCAGATTAGTTTTCTAATGCTATGTCAAAAATACCGGAATGTGAGGATCCTGCCAGGATTTTTGGTACAGATGTTACAATCCCAAACCGGTAAAAAAGTTCATCAATATCCCGGGGTTAATAATTCATCAACAGAATAAATGATGCCATTCTTTATGGTCATTCTAACATTCATGGCGTCTTGAATCCTGT